>CAYSBB010000171.1:0-1030 GCA_964429205.1 uncultured Erysipelothrix sp. | reverse complement strand
TATTTTACTTAAGAAATGCGCGAAGCATCCAAGTATGTTTTTCTAGTGATGTTTTTGTGGCAATTAACATGTCATTGGTTACATCATCTCCCGCTTCTGCGGTCATTTCAATACCTTGTTGGAGTTTACCAATGATAATTGTGAAATCATTTTTGACGGATTGTACCATTTCCTTGTAATCCATTTTTGTTTTATAAGGATGTTCTTTGATCCAGGTGTTGTCCAAGAATTCCTGAAGTGTTGAGACAGGTGCAAGCTCTAAAGCAAGCATTCTTTCTGCATATTCATCCAAATAATCATTCACTTCATCATAATAATCTTCAAATGTTTCATGAAGGGTAAAGAATTTATCACCTTCAACAAACCAGTGATATTGATGTAGTTTGATATAGAGTACGCCAAAGGTACTGACGAGCTGATTTAAATAATTTTCAACCATAATAATTACCTCCTATATATAGTATACACCCATGATTTTAAAAATTAAAGTGTTATTACAATATTATTTATGAATGCACAATGTAAGAATTTTCAGTAACAAAATGAAATTGTTTCATTAAGTTTGTAAAAATCCTTGAAAAGTTTCCGAATAGGTGTTATTATCATTTCAAAGATAAAGGAGAAAAACGATATGAAGAGATTTTTCAAATATTCGATGACAGCAGTAGTGGCACTAACTTTAGCCGCATGTAGTGCTACTGATAAGCCATCGGGCGATGCCAAGCTAGTACTTGGGGTAAACTATGACTTAACTGGCGCAGGAGCGCAGTATGGTGCAGCAGAACTCAAAGGAACTCAACTCGCTATTAAACTCTACAATGAAAATGGTGGTTTCAATGGTGAAGATGTTGTACTTCAAGTTTTAGATGGTAAGTCTGAAGCTCAAGAGTCCTATCAAGCACAAACTAAACTTGCTGAAGATGGTGTTTTTGCGATCGTCGGTGCGACAATCTCAGGGACCTCAGCTCAAGCGGTAAAAGCCTCAGGAGAACAAGAAGTTCCAACCGTTTCGCCTTCAGCTACAGCGGAT
>CAYSBB010000170.1:0-1039 GCA_964429205.1 uncultured Erysipelothrix sp. | reverse complement strand
AGTGCCTTATTGTGTTCCATAATAAAGACGCCACGACTATATAGTTCTAAACCACTTTCATATTGTGCACTGTAGAAATTCATTGGAACACGATTTGGAATATACATCAGTGCATCAAAAGACATCATCCCTTCCACATTCATATGGATGGTTTTAAGTGGATTTTCAAAGTCCATAAATTTATTCTTATAAAATTCATTTAAATCTTCATCTGATAAATCTTGTTTAGAACGCTTCCATAAAGGAATCATGGAGTTTACAGTATCTTCAATCCAATCACCTTTTTTAAGTGATGCTTCTTCGTCGTCTTCTTCAACTTGAGATTTTAAGATGATGGGGTAACGAATATAATCTGAGTAACGTTTGATTAATTGTTCAATATGATAGCTATCTAAATAAACATCATAATCTTCATCTTCTGTACTCTCTTTAATGTGACAGATGATGGTTGTCCCTTGAGCATCTCTTTCTGCTTTTTCAATGGTATAACCATCCACACCTTCTGAAGAAAACTTTGAGGCTTCTTCTTCTAAATAAGAGCGTGAAATGACATCAATATGATCACTGACCATAAAGGCACTATAGAATCCAACACCAAACTGTCCAATAATGTCCATGTCTTCTTCTTCAATCATATTTTTAAAAGCGTGCGAATCACTTTTCGCAATGGTGCCAAGGTAATCTTCAAGTTCCTTTGCGCTCATACCAACACCATTATCAGAAATGGTTAAAGTTCTGTTATCTTTATCAACAATAACTTCAATTTTCAATGCATTACGATCAATTTCAAGTGATGTGTCTGTTAAAGATTTATAATAAAGTTTATCTTCAGCATCACTTGCGTTTGAAATGAGTTCTCTTAGAAATATTTCTTTATTCGTATAAATTGAGTGAATCATCAGATCTAACAATCGTTTTGATTCTGCTTTAAATTGTTTTTTATTTGCCATATTATCCCTCCAATTAGCAATCACTCATAAAGAGTGCTAATATCTATTTTACATGAGTATTTATTTTTGTCAAATCAGTTTTCTTTGTT
>CAYSBB010000169.1:0-1039 GCA_964429205.1 uncultured Erysipelothrix sp. | reverse complement strand
TGGGGTTTGGGGTCTTGAATGAATTTTTAAGGGGCGGAGGTTATTGTCATGATAATCTCCGTTTTCTTTTTCTTGGGGTTGTTTTATAATAAATTTAAAGCACGATGAAAGGAAAAGAAAAAGAGGTACTTGTTTTCGACGCAATACCTCTTGAAACTTATCACCATGATTATAATATTATCTAAGAAAAAAATAAAGTCTTTTTCTCAAGACTCTTATAATAATCTGATATATTCCATAAATATATCTCATTTAAGCTGCCCTGATTGTAATACTAAAGGCATTTTTCACCATCATGGTTCTTACACACGATGCGTAAACATTTATGAAGATCCCATTGAGATTAATGTATTTAGAGTGAAGTGTATCAGATGTAAAACTACACATGCACTTTTAATGTATCCGATGATTCCTTTTTCAAAAAAACTACATTTCTATATTGCACCTTTTAATTCTGCCATAATGAGCCTTTCTAAAATTTATCGCCATTATATTTTCACTCATGTTAAACCAAGTGGTTTTTGTGGGTGTTTTTTCTTTCATCCCACATAAGGTCGGATGTTTGGTTCTTTTTCATATGATATTTTATACATGAAGAAAGATTGAAGCTTTAATCACTTTGGAATTATTGATCATCAGAAGAGGAGTGATGAATATGAGTGATTTACGTAATTTCAATAATTTTACCATGCTTAAAATGTTTAATCTTGATGAAAAGAACATCCAAAACTTCAAAGTTTACGATGTACCGGAAGTGGATGATAATGGAAAAGTCATACGATATATTCTAAATATTGATATTAAGCTTGTCGATTTAAGACCTAGATGTTCTCATTGTGACTCTGAAGACATTGTCATTAAAGACTATGTATTAAAAAAACTGAAACATGCCACACTGGTTAATAAAGAATCCATCATCAACTATCATGCGAGAAGATATCGATGTAAGTTTTGTCAAAGAACGTTCTATGAACACAACCCATTCTCTTTAAGCTCAATGAGATACACCATGAACACCGTGTATAATGTGTTAGATGAT
>CAYSBB010000168.1:0-1046 GCA_964429205.1 uncultured Erysipelothrix sp. | reverse complement strand
CGGTTCTTGTTGAAAAAAGAGATTTTAGATCTGCTTATTTCTAATCAAGCGTATTTTACCAGTCAGAATATAAAAGACACACTTGGACAGTCAAACACTGAAACAATCCAAGAGCTTTGTCATGAAATGATTCGTGAATATGAAGAAATGTTTGATAAACAAGACACGCTTTTAGAAATCAGATTAGGTGAAGGGGTCCGTTTCGTAGGAAACATAAAATATGTATCAAGATATTATGAATACTTAATGGTGCGTGATTTAGCCTATAGTATTTTTATTCATGCCTTTTTTAAACAAACAAGCATCAACAAAATGACACGAAAATATTCGATTTCATACTCGACACTGAGAAGACGTGTCATAGCGATCAATAAATACCTACAACCTTTAGATCTTCAAATCACGATGAGAGAAAGATTGAATGTAGAAGGCAATGAATACACCAAGCGTATTTTTATATTCTTATTTTTGTATTATGTTCATACAGAAATTCAAAATATAGATA
The DNA here is from genome assembly GCA_964429205.1 of uncultured Erysipelothrix sp. Classification (GTDB taxonomy): domain Bacteria; phylum Bacillota_I; class Bacilli_A; order Erysipelotrichales; family Erysipelotrichaceae; genus Erysipelothrix. The sequence continues at coordinate 541 of CAYSBB010000168.1, read as the reverse complement.
TCATTATTAATAAACAAAAATACTCAAGTCTTGCGAAACTATTAAATAGAAAATTAAATCTTGATATTCCAGAAGTGAAATTAGATGGTTTTGCGATTTGGATTTATGTGATTGAGCATGCTATCAACAGTGATGCAACCATTAATTTTCCAAAATCACTACAACCCGTTATGGATGATGATGCTCTATTCCCTGAAAAACCAGAGGTCTTAAAGCACTGGTCAATGGATGAGTGGAAGTTCTTTTGTTTGATCATTTCTATTAATGGCTTATTTACCAATGAATCAATCATTAACTTAAGTCCTTTTATAGATAGTTTTAAAGAAACGCACTTAACATGGTTTGATATGTTTGGTGAATATTATAGACCTTTAAATACACGAGAAGAAAAATATCTTGAATATAAAGTGACGCAAATCTATATCATTACAGAACTTATCAACTTATATGAAGAAATGGTTTATGATTTCTTTTCTGTTCGTTATAAAGAAATGAAAAAGCGTGATAACTTTACCTCAATCTTTGAAGCAATGTGGGACAA
>CAYSBB010000167.1:0-1066 GCA_964429205.1 uncultured Erysipelothrix sp. | reverse complement strand
CATCCATCATACCTAATCCTGTAACGTCACGTAATACTTTAATTACGCCAACTTTACTTCCTGTAACACCTGTTAATGTAACTGTTACTTCTGATGGACCTTCTTCTGATGATTCTTCCGCTGCTGCTGCAACTGCAACTGGTGCTGCTGCGCTAACTCCGAATTCTTCTTCAATTGCTTTTACTAATTCATTTAATTCTAAGATTGTCATTTCCTTTAAGGATGCAATCAAATCTTCTGCTGATAATTTAGCCATTTTAAATTCCTCCTATATGTTTTTAGTTTTCTTCTGTAGTTTCTTCAACTGGCTCTTGAGCTGTTTCTTCAACAGCTTCGGCTGCTACTTCTTCAGTAGCTTCTGGTTGTGCTGCAACTTCTTCACCTGACTCTGCACGCTGTTCAGCAACTTGGCTTACTGCGTATGCAAAGCTTCTAACTGGTGATTGGAACATGCCAAGAAGCATCGCAATCATACCATCGTGGTTTGGTAATGCTGATAGTTCTTTAATTTCGTCTTTATCAACGACATTTCCATCAACAACACCTGCTTTAAGAATTAATTTTTTGTGTTTTTTCGCAAATGTTGCAAGAACACGGCTTGGCGCAACTGCATCATCACTAAATGCCACGGCATTAGGTCCAACAAGTGCATCATTTAATCCTTCAAAATCTGTACCTTCAACTGCACGACGCATCATTGTATTTTTGTAAACTTTAAATTCAATGTTTTCTGCGTGTAATTGACGACGTAAATTTGTAATTTCTGAAACATTTAATCCACGATATTCAACGATCACTGCTGATGTTGAGTTTTCGAATTTTTCTTTAATTTCAGAAACAACTGCTTTTTTACTCTCTAGTACTGCATTACTCAATGTATTCACCTCCGCTTTTAATCGAAAATCAATAACCACAACAAATAAAAACTCGCATCAAAGACACGAGTAAAAGTTTATATTAAACTAACCTCGGTAACATAATTAAGGTTGCCCCGTTACTGTCTTTGGTATATTGATATCGTTAGTATATTACCATATGAATATTTGTTTGTAAAGGAGTTTGAGTG
>CAYSBB010000166.1:0-1075 GCA_964429205.1 uncultured Erysipelothrix sp. | reverse complement strand
GTGGAGAAATTTCATTCAATGAAATACTCAATTTAAAATCTATTCAATTGAAAAATTAATTCAAACACATGAAGATATTTTGAAAACTGTCAACCAATTGAAGAAAAGGAATATCCCAATTATTAGTACACTCAATGAATTTGAGAAAGACATGAAACGATATCCTTTAAGCTATTGGAAATCAACCGATACAGTCACTTTAGGAAGACGTATCACAAAAGGATTGCTATTGCGTTGGCTTTTGACTTTTACCCTTTTAACAATGATTCTTGTTGTTTCTATCATCATCGGACTTGCTACAATGTCTATTACACTTAAGGTTTCTCAGATTATAATAATATACTGTGTCATTTTCATAGGTCTTTGGATATTGATTATCAGTAATCTATTACCATCAGGATCCTCAATTGTCACTTCTAGATTTAATTGTATAGAATATACCGAAAAAGGCGTCACTTATTATGAGTCAACAAGTTTTATTAAAAACTTAAAATATTTGGTGTCTATTTTAAAAGGAAATGATGAAGTAAAAACAAGCACCTATGGCCAAATTGAAAGTATCTCATTAAATTCACATACGCGATATATGAAGACAATCGGATATTCATCTTATGCTCAAGCATCTAAGGTAATCTCGATAGATTATATTTTTAAATTTACAGATGGAACAAAACTTTTTTTACTCACACCTTTAATTTTGAATCATGATGGTGTAATCGCTGCACGTATATAAAAAGAAAAAGTTCATAACATTCACTACCGAAATGATATTTTGAGTAAGCTCATCACAAATACGTTGAATTAGAAATCAAAGCAATACTTAAGATTGCTTTTTTATTTAAACATTACTTGCTATTCCACTAAATTTCATGTATATTAATAAAGCACGGCAAATTTAAAACATTGAAATCTTTGCATTAAATGGAATCAAAGAATTTACCAAAAGAATTTGAAGAAAAAGTGCGTTTATGGTTGACTCAATCATAAGCCTATGATATATTAGATAAGCATTAAGCGAAAATGGAGGATTAGCTCAGTTGGGAGAGCACCTGCCTTACAAGCAGGGGGTCGGCGG
>CAYSBB010000165.1:0-1081 GCA_964429205.1 uncultured Erysipelothrix sp. | reverse complement strand
GTACTACAAGGCGCACAACATGAATGCATTAAAACTTTTGGTTTTGTTTCCCATGTTTTAATGACTTCTTTTAAAATATGATCAAAGTTAACACGCTGTGATCCTTTTTGGTATTGTTTTACCATTGCTTCAATATTCATATTTTAAATACCTCTCTAAATACATAAATTAAAATTATTTGTATGATGGTTACCCCAAAAACTTTTATCTGAAAACTTCTTTTACGCGTCTTATGAGAAAACACCAATCCACCTAAGATGATCCCCATAATGCCACCAAGAAATGTTAAAAGATAGAACGTGAATTCTGAAATTCTTGATTTATTTTTCAAAGCACGATGCTTATCTAATGCCATCAACATAAAACTGAATACGTTTATCAAACTTAAATATATTACCATTGTCTTCACCTATTTGTTTAATCATTTCTATTCTAACATATCCCAAAAGAAAAAAGCATAGGGCTTTAAACCTTATGCTTCAAAAATATCTTTTAAATGACCATATCCTTTTTCATCCATTTCATCAAAAGGAATGAATTTTAAGGAGGCACCATTTATACAATAGCGAAGACCACCTTGATCTTTAGGACCATCATTAAATACATGTCCCAAATGAGCATCCCCAGTATGGCTTCTTACTTCAATGCGTCTCATGCCATGACTTGTATCTTCCAACATCTTAAGACTTGGATGACTGATTGGTTTTGTGAATGAAGGCCAACCACATCCTGCATCATATTTATCTAATGATGAGAAAAGGGGTTCTCCAGTTGTGATATCCACATAAATCCCCTTATCATAAAATGCATCATACGCATGACTAAAGGGTCTTTCAGTCGCATTATTCTGTGTGACTTCAAAGGATAATGGATCAAGGAATAATTTCAATTCTTCCTTATCTTTTTTCTCATACACACGATACTGTTTTGCATAATCCATGAGAGACTTAGGAATGTGACAATAGCCCTGTGGGTTTTTATCAAGGTATGCTTGATGGTATTCTTCCGCAACATAATAAGAGTCAATCGGTTCTACTTCTACTACCAGTGGTTTCTTATATGATTCTTGAAGTTTCACCAG
>CAYSBB010000164.1:0-1168 GCA_964429205.1 uncultured Erysipelothrix sp. | reverse complement strand
GCCATTGTGTGGGGTTAAGTGCCACTTCTTTGTCGTCTTTTTTTAACTTTTTAATGGATTGGGTCACGACGTAGCCTCTATCTCCCATTGTATTGAACTTTTTATTAGATTTTGATCCTAAACCGCCATCTGTACTTAAGACAAACTTTGATACGCCAAAGTCTCTGATGATTTTTTCTTCTAAAGGCCGAAGAGTCACTTGTTCGTTTTGATTGCCAGGATACATGTGAAATGCTAAAGGCATGCCATTGGCGTCCATAAAGAGGCCCATGCCAACGATGGGATTGGGTCTATTTTCTTTACTCTTGCCATATTTTTTGAACGCGTCTTCTTGCTCGATTTCGAAGTAATAGTTTGTGCAGTCATAGTACAGTACTTCTGTATTTCGCTTACTTATAAAGTGGCTGTTTTTATAAACTTCTGATTGAATATATTCTGACTCTTTTGAAAGAATGTTCAGTGCTCTATAAACATCATGTAACGCATACTTAGGTTTCTCAAGTAAAGTCTGAGAGAAATTAAAACTGCTGCGTTTACTTGAAGGGCTTAAAATTCTTGCGTAAATTAAGTCTTTCAAAATTGCTTCTAGATTAAATTCATATTTGTGTCTTGATTTGATGTTACGCGTGATATTGTCGATACGAAGCTCTGAGAGGATGGATTGAAGAAATAAATATCCTACGTTGAATGTTCTATCTTTATCCTTCTCGATTTGTTTGATAGGTGACAGTGGCACTCTAATGGTTTCTCTTTCTGCGTTATATTTTTCAGTTTCAATTCGTGCCTGTTCTTTAGCCCAGGCCATGACACCATCACGATCTGTATTTAGTTCTTTGGATAGAACAGCTAAAGTTCCTAGTTTTTTAAAGTTCTTAGTAGTACTTTTTCCTTCATGGTTAATATAAGAATGTGCAATGTAGAATGATTCGGAGTTCTTTGATTTTGATGTCGTTACTCTCATGATTTTCACCTCTTTATAGTTAATTATATTATATCATGTAATACGATATAATACTATATATAATAACGTAATATTTGACAATTTTTGCACAAAAAAAACCACTCACTAGTGGACTTCAGAATGATGATAGATTTTTGATATGTCAAACTCCCGAGTCCATCTCATGCAGATATTAAGACAACAGAAGTCTTAGTGGGAGCAGGGCAA
>CAYSBB010000163.1:0-1180 GCA_964429205.1 uncultured Erysipelothrix sp. | reverse complement strand
TAATTTTGAAGATATGCATCGTATAAGTCTTGATCATAAAGTTTGAAGTTATGTTCAACAAATAAACGTCCCATATATTCTTTAGTTAGTTTTGAGTTATTGATAAATGATTCAATGGCTTCATCTTTGAGTGCATCTTCATCAATGTTTGTGACTTCACCAACATAAGCAGTTTCGCCTTTTGATGAGGCTTGAACACTTTCAACGATCCCTGTTTCTTCTTTGCCTAAAAGTGCATTGAGAATGGATGTATCCATATCTGAAATTTCACTGACTAAGATTTCATCACCATGGTAGTATGATGTATCTTGTCCATATTCTTTATCGAGTGTTTCAAAGCTTTCGCCTGCTTTAAGCAGTTCTAAAACTTTTTTACCATCGGTTGCTTTAACTTCTAAGACTTTAACTTTACGGGGTCTTTTTGATTTGAGTGCTTCATAATCATCGCCCATAACTTTTGTGAGTGCGAATGATTGACGCACAATGTCTTTAATAATTTTCTCTACATATTCATCTTCGTTTTCGAAACCATTTTGTTTGAGGGTTAATTCGAAATTATCACCCATTAAGTCTTTGGCTTCTTGAAGTACTTCTTGCACTTTCTTATCGAAAGCTTCATCTTCTTCAACGATTTCTTTCAGTAACATTTTTTGAGCTTTATCTTGAACAATACCCACACTGCCTGAGCTGAGTTTCATGGCATCAAAGATGTCTGCTTCTTTAATTTCTTTACCATTAATTGTAAAAAGTAATTCATTACTTACAGGTTCAATCCCTGAACTTGCACATCCTGCTAAAGCAAGCAGTGCGATTAAAAGGAAACTTAACTTTTTCATCAGTTGCCCTCCTTTTCAAGACCAATCACATTTTTAATTCTTGTTTCAACTTCATCATTTGCGAATTTGAAATCAAGAGTATCTTTTGCATCCCAAATTGCTTTGGCGACAATGTCGCTGTGTTTTTCTTCTAATTTACCAAAGTATGTTGCATCTTTGAGTAATTTTTTAAAGTCTGTCTCATCAACTTTAATGATGTGTTTTCCATAATCTGATTCAACCCAATCACTGACTTCACCTTTATCAAGTGTTACCATTGCATCTAAGAATGGTTTTACAAGGCTTGATTTTTTATCAACAACACCAATGCTACCGCCTTGTTGTGCTGATTGTGTGTCATCTGA
>CAYSBB010000162.1:0-1193 GCA_964429205.1 uncultured Erysipelothrix sp. | reverse complement strand
TCAAGTTTTGAAGTTCAAAAGTTACTGGGAGAACCCATTGAACTTTCCATTGATTTCTTTCCAGAAGCTTCAACACTTGATGAAACACACTTCAATTACCAAAAAAGACTCATTGATTATGTTTCAAGCTTAGAAGGTGATCTATGGCAAAATTTAAAGAACTTTAAAATGAGTGTTTATGATACGCGTGGGTTTAAATATGCTTTTGTGAGTAATGGCGGGGTTTCATTAAAAGAAATTGACCCTAAAACGATGAAATCTAAGTTAAACAGTGATATTTCTATTGCGGGTGAGCTTTTAGATATGAGTTCATTTACCGGTGGTTATAATATTACATCAGCCTTAGTCAGTGGGTATACTGCTGGAAAATTTGTGAGTCTATAAAAAAAGCCCTTTTTTAGGGCTTTGACTTTCTAAGGGTTGATAATACAGCAGGGATCATATTTAAAACAATAGATCCAATACTGACAGTCAGTAAGGGTTTATGCATATAAGCTGTAACATCATAGAGCATGGATGCATCTTGTGATAAAATGGCACGTGATGCATATAAAGATTCACTCCATACCGCTAGAATGCTAAAGGAGAGTGCCAAGCCCATCCAAAGTGCGTAAGGTTTCTTTGCCTTATACATAAACAGATTGATCATGGTAAACAAAATCGCAGTAAATCCAAAAATGAATAATAAATACATTTTTTTGACCTCATCTTTCTTGTTGTATATATTGTAGCATGTTAGTCTTACGTAAACCATTTGACAAGTATGTGAAAAAAACTTATTATATAGGGGATAAAGCTTTGAAAAGAAGTAGTAAATAAAGACTCTTTTGTGTTAGAGAATTGGTGGCTGGTGAAAACCAATAAAAGATCTTATTGAACTCGTCTTGGAGCTCTTCTTTTAAAATTAGTAGAAAGAAGCGTTTTACTTGCGTTAAAAGTTTGAGAGCTCAAAGATATATTTGAGAATGTAGGTGGTACCGCGGTTAGAAATCGTCCTAGTTGTGGTGGCGCTTTTTTTATTTTTAGGAGGAAATCATGTTTAATCATTTAGAGATTGAAAAGAAATGGCAAAAATATTGGGAAGAAAATGAAACATTTAAAACAGATGTTTATGACTTCAGTAAACCAAAATATTATATTTTGGATATGTTTCCCTATCCATCAGGAGATGGTTTACACGTAGGACACCCTCG
>CAYSBB010000161.1:0-1276 GCA_964429205.1 uncultured Erysipelothrix sp. | reverse complement strand
ATAGGAGAAGTCAAACATAGAGTTTCTTAATCGGTTATAATGAATATAACAAGAAGAGAAATTATTATGGCAAAACATTATGATAAAGAATTTAAAGAAAATGCACTCAAATACAGAGAGGCTAATCCTAAATTATCTGTTGCAGCAGTTTGTAGGAACCTAGGAATTTCAACCGCAACATACTACAACTGGAAACGATCCGCTGATGCGAACGATGATCAAGTTGTTCACCGTGGATCAGGAAATTTCAACTCTGATGAAGCAAAGGAAAATGCAAGACTGAGAAGAGAATTGAAAAACATACAAGATGCTTTAGAAATCTTAAAAAAAGCGATGGGTATTCTGGCGAAAGACGAACAGAAGTAATTTACGCTTGTGTCGCACAAAGAGCTCATACTCTTTCCATCAACGGTGTACTCCCAATACTTCGTGTTTCATCATCAGGTTATTATGATTGGTTGAAAAGACCAATTTCCAACCAAGAGAAGAAAAAGATAAAAGTAAAATAAGAAATTAAAAAAATACATGAAGCGTCTTTCAATATCTATGGAGCACCTAAAATTACCGCAATGTTACATAAATCAGGTATATCGATCTCTGAAAGAACAGTCTCTGGATATATGAAGGAAGATGGCATTAGAGCGAGGTATCGTAAACCATACACTATTACGACTATTAACAGTGATTTTTCAAATCAATTAAAAGATATCTTAAAATAGACTTCAACCCTGACTCACCAAATACGGTTTGGTGCACAGGCATAACTTATGTATGGACGCGTGTAGGATTTGTATATTTAACGAGCGTCATGGATTGATATTCTAAAAAAATTATTGCCTGGGAACTTTCAGAAAATTTAAATACCGACTCCGTCGTTAAATGTATTGAGAAAGCTAAAAGAAGGCGTAATACAGATGAACCAGTTATCATCCATAGTGATCGTGGTTCACAATATATATCAAAAAAATACTTAGAAGTTTGTGGTGAGGAACTGATTCCCAGTTATTCTAGAAAAGGAAACCCATGGGACAACGCATGCATTGAATCACTCCATGCCGTTATCAAAAGAGAGTGGCTTAACTTTTATGACATACAGAACTTGAATCACGCCCATCAAATTATATTTGAATATATAGAAACATTTTACAACACTGTCAGAATTCACGGTTCATGTGACTATGAATCACCCAATGATTATGAAAAACAATACAGATTATCGTCAATACACTGATTCAGGTTAAACTCTAGATTTAACCTCTCCGTTTTCTTGACATAG
>CAYSBB010000160.1:0-1319 GCA_964429205.1 uncultured Erysipelothrix sp. | reverse complement strand
TAATGGATTTATTTGACGGATTAAAATCAAAAGTAAAAGGTAAAGAAATTAAAGTTGTTTTCCCAGAAGGAAATGACCCACGTATTATTGGTGCAGCAGTGAGACTTGCAGCAGACGAATTGGTAAAACCTATTTTATTAGGTAACCCAGAAGAAATTCATGCAATGGGTAAATCACAAGGATTTGTGACAAGCTTAGTTGAAATCATTGATCCAACAACATTTGAAGACAAACAAAAACTAGTCGATGGCTTTGTGGAAAGACGTGCCGGAAAAGCAACACAAGAACAAGCAGAAAAAATGATGGAAAACTACAACTACTTTGGAACCATGATGACATATCTTGGATTAGCAGATGCAATGGTATCAGGTGCAGTTCACTCTACAGCCGATACAGTAAGACCTGCTTTACAAATTATTAAAACAAAACCTGGTGTTTCAAGAACAAGTGGTGCATTCATCATGACTAAACCACATGAAACATATTTATTCTCAGACTGTGCCATCAACATTAACCCTGGTGCACAAGAACTTGCAGAAATTGCAGTTGAAAGTGCTAAGACAGCAGAACTTTTCGGAATTGAACCAAAAGTTGCGATGTTAAGCTTCTCAACAAAAGGATCAGGCGCAGGCAGTGATGTTGAAAAAGTTGTTGAAGCAACAAGAATTGCACAAGAACTTGCACCTGAATTTGAAATTGATGGTGAATTACAATTTGACGCTGCATTCGATAGAACTGTTGCAAATCTAAAATCACCTGAGTCAAAAGTTGCAGGACAAGCAAAAGTATTTGTATTCCCTGAAATTCAATCCGGTAACATTGGTTATAAGATTGCACAAAGACTTGGTGGATATGAAGCAATAGGACCCATCCTGCAAGGACTCAACAAACCAGTTTCAGATTTATCACGTGGATGTAATGAAGAAGATGTATACAAACTTTCAATCATTACAGCTGCACAAACATTAATGAACTAAGAAAAACGACAAAAGTCGTTTTTTTCTTTATTTTCACTTGACCCTATACTTACTATGTAGTGTTTAATTTGGCTCTGAAGGAAATATTATAAAAACAAATGAAGTAGAAATTTTACTTGGCATATCTAAACAAACACTATCTTATTATGAAAAAGAAGGACTCGTATTAATAGATCGTGATGAAAATGGTTATCGCAATTATTCACAAGTAAACAACCAAATGCTAACCATCATCAAAAACTTATGAAATCTAGATATTACAATTGATGATATTAAACGATTACTTAGTGGAGAAATTTCATTCAATGAAATACTCAATTTAAAATCTATTCAATTGAAAAA
>CAYSBB010000159.1:0-1357 GCA_964429205.1 uncultured Erysipelothrix sp. | reverse complement strand
CTTTCATGTCTTATAAAAACGGTGCATCCACCGTTTTAGTTTTCTGTATTTTCGTTTTCTTCATTTTCTTCTTTGACATCATAGTCAACATCAATCACATCAATTTGACCTTCACGTTCTTGTTGAAGGATTTGTTGCTCTTTCGCAAGTGCTTGAAGTTCTTTATTTTGTTTTCTTGAATTGAGTAAAAATTCAAAAGTAAGGCCAAGTGCGATCACAAGTCCCATAATCACAAACCAAGAAAGTATGCCTGCAATTTCTAAAAATCCAGAATAATCTTTTGTTGCATTATAAAGATAAATCGCAAACGCAAACACGTATCCTGATACAAATAAGATGAACGCAAAATTAAAGCGTCGATTCATGATGAAGAATAGGTATGCGGATATAATGATTGAGACAATACCATAGTTGATAAAGACCGGCCATTCAAAAGGGTGTTGTAAAAATGCATACAAACCAACTGAAAATAAAGCCATACTCATCACAAAGAAAATTAATGATATTGAAATTTGTTTTTTAACATCTATTTTACTTAACATTTTTTGCTCCTATTCTAAAAGGTTGTTTCGTAAGGTTTCTATGGTTTCATCAGAAATGTTTAAACCTTCTTTGATATAATGATCAAATGATCCGTAGTGTATCTTAATGGTTTCAAAGCTTGCATCAAGATAAGCTTTTTTAACACCTAAGACATCATAGAGTAAGGTTTCATCTGAATCATCAAAGGGATGAAACCTTTGAATGGATTCAAGGAGTGAATCTTTATCTTTTTGTATGTTGTCATTGGTTGTAAGAAAATCTTTGTAGATATCCTCATCGGAAATACCAAGTATCTTTAGTAAAATCGCAGCCGCAAATCCAGTTCGATCTTTTCCTGCGGTACAGTGGAAGTAAATTGCTCCTTCATTTACTCTTTGGGCAACAGTTTCAATAAAAGTCTTATAGGTTTCTTGTGCTCTAGGGCTTAAAACGAATGTTTCATAAATATCATACATGAAATTAGAATTGGTTGTTGTTTCTTTTTCAGATTCTGTTTCGTCTTGATCTTCCATTACCAGTAAATTGAGCGTTTGAACTTTATCCAATGTTGTATTTGGTTCAAAATTTCTTTCATGTTGATTTCTAAAATCAATAATGGTTCTTAAATGATGATGATTGGTTAGATTAACGAGATCTTCACCATTTATATTATATAGAGGTCCCCCTCGCAATATTTTCTTTGGAATAATCGTTCCATATTCTCCTTGGATGTTTCCCAAGTCTCTAAAATTACGTATAGATTGCATAACACCCTCCTTTTGTATATTTTATCATAATTGAAAGTGTTATCAATATGATATAATACAATAGTAAA
>CAYSBB010000158.1:0-1371 GCA_964429205.1 uncultured Erysipelothrix sp. | reverse complement strand
GATGGCCGTCAACCCTTTGAAATTCTTGTTAAAGAGATTGTTTTAGAAGGGGCCTGTGATTCAGATTATCCACTTCAAAAGAAACGTCATTCATATGAATATTTAAGAGAAATCGCACACTTAAGACCACGCACAAATTCATTTCTAGCAACATTTAGAGTAAGGTCAGTGCTTTCAATGGCGCTCCATGAATTTTTCCAAAACCAAGGATTTGTTTATGTGCATACACCCATCATTACAGGTAATGATGCAGAAGGTGCCGGTGAATCATTCACTGTAACCACTCGTAAAGATGCAGACTATGACAAAGACTTCTTTGGAAGACATGCAAACTTAACCGTATCAGGACAACTGCATGGTGAAGCCTTTGCGCATGCATTCAGAGATATCTATACATTTGGACCCACATTTAGAGCCGAAAATTCAAACACGCCAAGACATGCCAGCGAATTTTGGATGATTGAGCCTGAAATTGCTTTTGCGGATTTAGATGATACGATGGATCTGATTGAAGATATGGTTAAATATTGTATTGAATATGTTTTAGTCAATGCACCTGAAGAAATGAAATTCTTTAATGAGCGTATTGATAAAACATTACTCGAAAGACTCAATGCACTTTTAGAAAGTGACTTTAAGAAAATGTCATATACAGAAGCCATTGATGTACTGAAAGCTTCTGATCAAAAATTTGAATATCCTGTTGAATGGGGTATTGACTTACAAACTGAACACGAACGTTATATCTGTGAAGAAATCGTCAAAGGACCTGTTTTCATTACAGACTATCCAAAAGATATTAAAGCGTTCTATATGCGATTAAATGAAGATAAAGAAACCGTAGCGGCTTGTGACTTACTGGTCCCTTATGTTGGAGAACTTGTGGGTGGATCACAGCGTGAAGAGCGTTTGGACTACTTAGAAACACGCATGGAAGAAATGAATGTTCCAAAAGAAGGTTTAGAATGGTATCTTGATTTAAGACGCTTTGGTGGTGTCAAACATTCTGGATACGGTATTGGATTTGAAAGATTCTTAATGTACATTACATCCATGACAAACATTCGTGATGTCGTACCTTTCCCAAGAACACCAAGAAACTTAGATTACTAGGAGACTGTGGATGAGACGTAACTTAACCTACGTACCTAAAGAAAGAAAAACGAACTACTATTTGGTAGTTCTTTTACTCTTTGTGGTTGTGCTGGGTGGTGTGGGTTTATATATCTATATGAATCAAGAAGAAGATTTGTCCCTGTATTATACCTTCTGTGATCTTACCCCCAAACAAACACAAAATATCTTAGAAAAAAGACAAAAAGAATATAACACATTAGAAACAATTGAAGTAGAAGACTATGGTTTATATGG
>CAYSBB010000157.1:0-1406 GCA_964429205.1 uncultured Erysipelothrix sp. | reverse complement strand
AACTTCTTCACCTGCTGAGTAAAGATCTTGTGCGCCAACTTTTGCGATGAATTCATGATCACCAATTTGTGAGTAAAGCATGATTTCAGCACCAAGTAATTCAGAAACAACAACTTTTGATTTTACAATTGATTCTGGATTTGCTTCAAGAACAAGTTGTTCGTTACGAATATCTTCTGGACGAATACCGAAGATTAATTCTTTTCCATTGTAACCTTTGTCATTTAAGAGTTTTGCTTTTCCTTCAGGAATTGGTAAGTTCAACCCATCACCATCTGTAATGAAACCATCTTTATATGTAACATTGAAGAAGTTCATTGCAGGTGATCCAATAAAGCCAGCCACAAACACGTTTTCTGGTTTGTCATAAACTTGTTTTGGTGTACCCACTTGTTTGATGAAACCATCTTTCATAATAACAATTCTATCAGCCATGGTCATCGCTTCAGTTTGGTCGTGTGTAACGTAAACTGTTGTTGTACCTAAACGTTGGTGTAATTTCGCGATTTCAGCACGCATGGTAACACGAAGTTTCGCATCTAAGTTTGATAGTGGCTCATCCATAAGGAATACTTGAGCATTACGCACAATTGCACGCCCTAAGGCAACACGTTGTCTTTCACCACCTGATAGTGCTGAAGGTTTACGCTCTAAGTAGTGTGAGAGTCCTAAGATGTTTGCGGCATCTTGAACCAGTTTATCAATTTCATTTTTTGGCATTTTACGTAATTTTAAACCAAATGCCATGTTATCGTAAACAGTCATATGTGGATAAAGTGCATAGTTTTGGAAAACCATTGCGATATCTCTATCTTTAGGTTCAACATCATTCACAACACGACCCCCAATTGAGATGGTTCCTTCTGTGATATCTTCAAGACCTGCGATCATACGCATGGTTGTTGATTTACCACAGCCTGATGGACCAACGATAACTACGAATTCTGAATCGTTAATTTCTAAATTGAAATCTGTTACGGAATAATTTTCGTTTCCGTCATATCTTTTATAAACATTTTTTAAAGTAATACTTGCCATTTACATAGCCTCCTTAAACTAGTTACATTATATAGAGCTTACATTTTGAATACTATGGACATTGTGCACAAAGAAATGGTTACACCTTATTTGTTGATTTTAGAGACAATACTCTTTATCATATATTTGTTAGTTAACGAAAGGACCCTTATGAAACATAATAAAGAAAACACATGGGAAGCGTATTTTTTACACAAAGCCACAAAACCAGAAACCAATTCCAAACAAATTGGCTTTCTTCATATCAAGGGATTTGATAAAGAAAATGAAGATAACGCCCTCTCAATCTTAAGCGGTTTTTTCAATGCACTTGAAAGCTTTATGGTCACCAAAGACACCGCCACCCTCATCTTAGAAGATTGGCCCAC
>CAYSBB010000156.1:0-1507 GCA_964429205.1 uncultured Erysipelothrix sp. | reverse complement strand
ATATAAGGTCTGATGCGATTGAGTGTCAGTACAATCTTTTTTTCTAAGTCCATAAAAACACCTTCTTATAACATAAAATATAAAACACTTGGGACGCTGATCCCAAGGACAATACCACCAAAAACTTCAATCCATTTATGGCCCAGTACTGTTTTAAACTTCATAAGATAAACAGGATCACTGAGTTTGGTTTGTGTTAGTGCTTCAATATCATGAATGAGTTGTCGTGTAATCGCAATATTTTGGCCCGCGTAGTATCGCACATTCGCGGCATCATAAATGGTAATCAGTGAAAACACAGCTGAGATAAAAAATGCGTTGGAATCAAAACCTTCTTTGTAGGCAATCGCAAATGTGAGTGCGACAACCATAGAAGTATGTGAACTGGGAAAGCCGCCACTTTCAAAAAACATACCAAAACTTCTTTCTCCAGTACGAATGTAATGAAATAGTGGTTTTAAAGCTTGTGCTAAAAAATTTGAGATGATAGCACTGAGTAATACGTAGTAAATTTTCATTAAAAACACCTTCTTAGAAAACAATTATACCACACATTAAAGCTTATGGTATAATAGAAAAGGATAAGAGGTAATGAGATGGACAAGAGATTTAAAATCGGACAAATTATAGAAGGAACCATCACGGGAATTAAGCCCTATGGCGCCTTTGTGAGTATCGATGATACGACTTCAGGTTTGATTCATATTTCTGAAATATCTGATGAATTTGTTCGTGATATAGAATATTTTGTTTCTAAAGGTGAGAAGGTCATTGCGAAAGTGATAGACATCGATAAACAAGGGACACAACTCAGACTATCACTCAAAGCTTTGAATTATTCGCACAGAAAGAAACGCAGTCAATACAAGGTCGATAAAAAAAGACCGTTATTGCCAAAACATGAAATTGGTTTTAAAACCATAGAAGAACACTTACCAAATTGGTTAGAAGAAAGGATGATGGTAATGGTTAAAGTAGATTTAAGTCATGCACTTTTAGAAGAGGATGTATTATCTTATCAAAATGAGGTATCAAGAATCCACAGAATGATCCATGATAAAACTGGAAAAGGTAATGATTATTTAGGTTGGGTAGATTGGGCCAATACATATGATAGAGAAGAATATGATCGTATTAAAGTTGCTGCAAAGAAAATCCAAGAAAATTCAAACGTTTTATTAGTTGTGGGTATTGGAGGTTCATACTTAGGCGCAAGAGCTGCCATTGATATGATTCAAGGACCTTATGCAAAACAAGACTTAGAAGTTATTTATGTTGGAAATACATTTTCATCAACAGCAATTGTGAGAGTCTTAGAATATATTCAAGATAAAGAAGTTTCTGTAAACGTCATTTCAAAATCAGGAACAACAACAGAAACAGCACTCGCATTTAGGTTAATTCGCCAATTTATGGAAGAGAAATATGGTGAAGAAGCTGCATCAAGAATTTATGCGACAACTGATAAGTCAGCAGGACTACTTAAACCTTTAGCAGACGCAAAAGG
>CAYSBB010000155.1:0-1579 GCA_964429205.1 uncultured Erysipelothrix sp. | reverse complement strand
GTGGAAAAAGTAAAATTTCTAACCCAAGAGCGTTGTCCAAAGTGTGATCAATTAAAAACATTCTTTGAGTTGGGACTTCGTAATCAATATAAAGATGTGATTGTAGAAATCAAACGTGAAGTTGACCGTCAAGAGTTTGCGCTCCTTGTCGCAAAACACAGTTTGACCAGTACCCCTGTTTTAATCTACAAAGATAAGGTCCTTACAGACACAGCGCCCACAAAGGTCAGTGCATTCTTAAAAGAAGCCGTAAATAACCAAAATTAAAAGATATCGTTGTGATATCTTTTAATTTTGAAATAAGTCACTGGATATAAATAATGTTAAACCAAGGATGACCCCCCAAATTGATGTGATGTCTGTATTGTATGAAAAGGTGGGTAAGTAATCTAACAACAAGGCAAACACAATTACGAAGCATAATGGAATAATCCATAACAATATTTTTCTTTTCATGTTGGGTTCTGTGTATCGATATTCTAAGTAATTGGAAAGGTAAAATGAAAGTGTGAGTAAGATATACGTTGGATTAATCATGAATGTTTTTGTGGGAGATATTTTAAAGAGTAAATCAAATAAAGAAGCTGTAAACATTGTGAGTCCAATGGCTCTTATGATTAACAAAATATGACGCTTTATTAAAGATATTTTAGGTAGTGGTTCTAGTAGCGCTTCGTAATAGGCATTGATATCTTCAATTGAGTCTTGAAAATTCTCATTTCTTGCCTCTGCATCTTGCATCATAATAAAAAGATCATTTAAGATATCACTTATTTCTGATTTCTTGATATTTTTTCTAAAGAGGTAGTCATACGTTTTTCTATAAAAGTTTTGGTGTGTTTGATTCAGGTTACTGATGTCTTGAGTTTAGATCATGTTTCGCTCCTTTTAAATATTTGTGATACGACTTGATTGAGATGTGTATAGTCTTGAGTGAATGATTGTAGGCTTTCTTTTCCACTGGGTGTAATTTTATAATATTTTCTTTTGGGTCCAAGTTTTGACGATTCATGATAGAAATCCAGTTGGCCACTTTTTTGAAGTCTGAGTAAAATAGGGTAGAGGGTACTTTCTGATAAATCATGAAACCCTTCCTTATTTAAGATTTGTAGGATGCCGTATCCATAATTTGGTTTTTCTTCAAGTATTTTTAAAATACATCCTTCTAAGATCCCTTTGAGCATCTGGGTCATTTGCATGATTCTCACCTCGCTTGACTACATTGTATAACGTAGTAGTGATGAAATCAATATAAAATATGTTATAATATTTTCAAGGTAAAAAAGATGAAACAGAAATTTATTGATTCGTATAAAATGTTGACTTCACATGAAGGCACTTTATTTGTATATGCATTTGCGTATGCGCTTATTGTGGGGATAGCCCCTTTTTTAATTGTGGCCGTATTGGTAACAAGTACGCTTCTTCTTGATATGAATACGATGGTTGAAATGATGAGTCATTATATTCCATCTGATTTGATTGTACCTTTTATATCTTATGTTAAAGAAGTTGCACCTTCTGATGTCATTCTTTTAATTTCTCTTTCTTCCGTATCTTTTTGGGTGGCTTCTAAATC
>CAYSBB010000154.1:0-1598 GCA_964429205.1 uncultured Erysipelothrix sp. | reverse complement strand
AAACGTGTATAATAGTAATGAAAGTGTGGCGATAGTATGAAAAAAGATTTATTAAATAATGGATATTTTTGGCAGAAAATTGATTCCCTAATGCTGTCAACAAATGTCGTGATTTCTCAGCCTAAGGGAAGTCACCACCCAAAATATATTAATATGGTATACCCTGTTGATTATGGTTATTTAAACGACACGGATGCAATTAAAGTTTTTAAAGGAAGTATTAAAACAAGTAAAATAGATGCCATCATGATTGTGGGTGACATCTTGAAAAGAGATTTAGAAGTAAAATTACTGCTTGGATGTAATGAAGATGAAGAACGTGAGATTCTAGAATTCATTAACCAAACTGATTATCAGAAAGGTATTATGGTTCGTCGTGGCAATGAGCTTCCTGATTGGGGAATTACTGAATAATAAGTGTTAGAGTGGTAACACTCTTTTTTTATTGAAGACATAAAAAAACACTAGATTAAATCATAGTGCTTTAAAGCGTTATAAACGCCATTGTCTAAAATATCAGTTGTTGTATAGTCAGCAGCTTTCTTCAAGCTTTCAGTCGCATTACCCATGGCAACACCAATTTTTGCTTTTTCAATCATTTCTTGGTCGTTGGCTGCATCACCAAAAGCAATCACATGATCCCATGTAAGGTTTAAATCATTGAGCACATACTCAATGCCTTTAATTTTACCAGCATCTTTAGAGTATATATCATAAGCGCCTTGATATGCATGCGCAAAGGTATCATCTGTAAATCTATCAGCTTCTTCAATCAATTTTTCATCACCCATTAGAAAAAGCCCCATCACATCTTCAGTGACGTTCACATCATTTTGTGTACGGTCTTCTAAGATGTATTGTTTTTGGCTTCCTTGCATGTAGGTTGTTTGAAAGATGTTTAAGTTATGATAAACAGGCATGTTTTTTTCCAGTTTCAATGCAATCGCAATATCATTGTTTCTTGCATAGTGAATAATCTCATTCACTTCTTTTAAATCCATCACAACTTTAAAGACAAGATTTAAATCTTTGTCATAAACACAAGCTCCATTAGTACTGACATAATAATTGGGGTTAATTGATGCGTGAATATCATCATGGATAAAATAGAAAGCACGCCCAGTTGCGACCATCACTTCAATTCCTTTTGCTTGAAGGACTTTAATCGCTTGTTTTGCGCTTTCTTCAATGGTTACTTTACCTCTTTTAATGAGTGTATCGTCGATATCAAATATCGCGAGTTTTATATCTTTTGTTTTCATGTGAATATCATAGCATATTCTTTATCTTTGAATCAATTTACGCTATAATAGTCTAAATGTTGTAAGGAGGACAATCATGAACGGAAAGGTAATTAAAGAGGCATATACATTCGACGATTTACTTTTAGTACCAGCTAAAAGTAGTGTGGTACCTGCGGAGGTATCTGTAAAAACAAAACTCACAAAGAAAATCACATTAAATGTACCGATTATTTCAGCCGCAATGGACACTGTAACTGAAGATACAATGGCAATCACATTATCAAAATTGGGTGGGATTGGTTTTATTCATAAAAACATGCCATTGGAAATGCAAGCAGAAATGGTTAAGAATGT
>CAYSBB010000153.1:0-1600 GCA_964429205.1 uncultured Erysipelothrix sp. | reverse complement strand
AAAAGAACTGGAGGTGGTTTTCTATGAAGAGAACGTATCAACCGAGCAAACGAAAACGCCAAAAGGTCCATGGTTTTAGAGCCCGTATGAAAACAGTGGGTGGACGCCGTGTTCTATCACGCCGTAGATCAAAAGGTAGAAGTAAGTTGTCAGCTTAATGAGTCACCCTTAGGGGTGACTTTTTTGTCATTATGAAGAAACAATTTAGAGTAAAGAAGAACGAAGAATTTCAAGAGATCATCGCTCATCGAAAATATCGTACTTCAAAAAGTTTTATCGTTTATACGAAAAATAAAAAAGAAGAATATGCACGCATAGGCATCTCTGTACCAAAGAAAACAGGCAATGCTGTTATGCGCAATAAAATAAAAAGACAGGTACGGGAAATCATACGCCCGTTATACGATGAAGACATGAATAAAGATATGATACTTATAGTAAAGAAAACTTATTTACACGCCACATTTCAAGAAAACAAAAAAGACTTGGAAAACTTACTAAAACAAGTTAAAATGTAACAGACGTGTTCGTATAAGTTAGGAGATAGATGAATGAAAAATTTTATGAAAAAACACAAGAAATTATTAATTTTATCAGGACTGTTGATTTTCCTGGTAGGCTGTAAATCAGTCATTGATCCAGAAACAAAACAAATTATGGAACAATATATCATCAAACTTTCAGACCCATTTCCATGGGGTAAAGAAGGGTATGGATGGTTTGCGATCTTTATTATCTGGCCAATCGCTCAGTTATTTAACTTAGTCGCATCAAAAACGGGTGCATTCTGGTCACTGATTATTGTTACGATTTTAATTGATGCGGTAAAACTCCCATCAACCATCAAATCAACCGTGCAACAACAAAAAATGACAGCACTTCAACCGCATGTAAACCGTATTAAAGAAAAATACAGAGGCCGTGAAGACCGTCAAGCACAAATGATGGAAGCACAAGAAATTCAAAAGCTTTACGAAAAACATGAAATTAACATGTTGGGATCATTACTTCCAACACTACTTCAACTCCCAATTATTTTGGCAGTTTTCCAAGCAGTACAACGTGCAGACTTAATCATCCACGGAAGTTTCATGGGACATATGTTATCAGGAACACCTAAAGATGGTTTTGTTTCAGGTAATATGGTTTATATTGTAATCTATATTGTCATGGTAATCTCACAAGCATTATCCATGTTCTTACCACAATACTTACAAAATAGAAAAACAAAACACCAACCAAAACAACAACAGCAAGGTCCAAATCCACAAGGTATGATGGTCTTCTCATTAGGTATGATTACACTTCTTGCCTTTACATGGAACATTGGAATGAGTGTTTATTGGGGAATCTCAGCAATCACAAGATTACTCTCAACACTTTACGTACAAATTTTTCACACCAATAAATAAGGTTTGATTTAAAAGGAGGATATGATGAACGTTTATACAGGAAAAACATTAGATCAAGTTCTGGCTTCAATCGCAAAAGAAAAAGATGTTGCACTTGAAGAAATTACTTACTATGTACTGGAAGAAAATACAGGATTCTTAGGATTTGGTGCTTCAGTAAGCGTTGAAGCATTTACTCCAAAAGATGT
>CAYSBB010000152.1:0-1619 GCA_964429205.1 uncultured Erysipelothrix sp. | reverse complement strand
TGTGATATTGGTAGACCAGCAGAAAACGCAAAAGAAGCTGTACAATGGCTTTATTTTGGTTATTTAGCAGCTGTTAAAGAAAACAATGGCGCTGCTATGAGTCTTGGTCGTAATACAGCCTTCTTAGACATTTATATTCAACGTGATTTAGACCGTGGCTTAATCAATGAAAAAGAAGCTCAAGAATTAATTGATCAATTTGTTATTAAATTACGTTTAGTTCGTCACTTAAGAACACCAGAATATGATGAATTATTTGCTGGTGATCCAACTTGGGTAACCGAAAGTATCGGTGGTATGGGCGAAGATGGTCGTACTCTTGTTACAAAGACATCATTCCGCTTTTTACATACTTTAACTAATATGGGCACTTCACCAGAGCCAAATATGACTATTTTATGGTCAGATGATTTACCACAAGGCTTTAAAGATTATTGTGCAAAAATGAGTATCTTAACAGATTCCATTCAATATGAAAGTGATGACTTAATGCGTCCAATCTATGGCGATGATTATGGCATTGCTTGCTGTGTTTCTGCAATGGAAATTGGTAAACAAATGCAATACTTTGGTGCACGTGCTAACTTAGCAAAAGCACTTCTATACGCAATTAACGGTGGTATTGATGAGCTTAAAGGTTCAAAAGTAATGGAAGGTTATGACATCATGACTGACGAAGTCTTAGACTACGATAAAGTGATGGCCGTATACGATAAAGTATTACAAGACCTTGCAGGAACATACGTTGATGCAATGAATATTATCCACTACATGCATGATAAATATGCCTATGAAAAGAGCCAAATGGCACTTCACGATACAAACGTACAACGCCTCATGGCATTTGGTATCGCAGGACTTTCAGTAACTGCTGACTCTTTATCAGCCATTAAATATGCAAAAGTACGTCCAGTACGTGATGAAAATGGTATCGCTGTTGACTTTGAAATCGAAGGCGATTACCCACAATTTGGTAATGATGATGACCGTGTAGATAGCATCGCTGTTGATCTAACAGAAAGATTCTCACGTTACCTCAAATCAAACCCAATCATTAGAAATGCAAAACATACACTTTCAATTCTAACCATCACATCAAATGTTGTTTATGGTAAGAAAACAGGTTCAACACCTGATGGACGTGTTAAAGGTGAAGCCTTTGCGCCAGGTGCAAACCCAATGCACGGACGTGATAAGTCAGGTGCACTTGCATCCTTAAACTCAGTCGCTAAAATTCCTTATGTAGAAGTATGTGAAGACGGTGTTTCAAACACATTCAGTATCGTACCTCAAGTATTAGGTAAGAGCGAAGACGAAAGAATCACTAACTTAGTGGGTGTTATGGACGGTTACTTTAACCAAAATGCACACCACCTTAACGTTAACGTTTTAGATAGAGAGAAACTGGAAGATGCAATGATCCATCCAGAAAACTATCCGCAACTAACAATCAGAGTTTCCGGTTATGCTGTTAACTTTGTGCGTCTCTCAGAAGAACAACAACGTGAAGTAATCTCAAGAACCTTCCATGAAGCGATCTAATCGTGATCAAGAAGGCTATGTCAGAAAATTAGAAACAATGGGAATGGTGGACGGTCCAGGGATAAGAACAATTGCGT
>CAYSBB010000151.1:0-1633 GCA_964429205.1 uncultured Erysipelothrix sp. | reverse complement strand
AGTTCTTGTTCGCCTTTGGGTGACCAGCCTAAAAGTGCCATAAAGTTAAACATGGCTTCAGGTAAATACCCTGCTTCTTCGTATTGTGAGATGTATTGCATCACATCATGATCTCTTTTTGAGAGTTTTTTACCAGATTCATTCACAATTAAAGTCATGTGACCATAGCGTGGAATATCCCAGCCAAACATATTAAAAAGCATCATTTGTCTTGGTGTGTTTGAAATATGTTCTTCACCTCTAAAGACATGGGTAATGTCCATGAGATGATCATCAATCACAACCGCATAGTTATACGTTGGAATACCGTTTGATTTTACAATGACCCAATCTCCAATGTCTTTTGATTCAAATGTAATTTCACCACGAACCATATCATCAAATGTATAGGTTTCATTTTCTGGCACTCTTAAACGAATGGAGAATGTTTTGCCTTCTTCTTCGTATTGTTTTTTCACTTCATCTGATAAATGCAAACATTTTTGTGAGTAACGTGTTGAAACATGCCCTTCAGCTTTTTGTTTTTCATAATCTGCTTCTAATTCTTCTGGTGTACAGTAACACTTATAAGCATGTCCTTTTTCTAAAAGTTCTTCTGTATATTTGTTGTAGATGTCTAGACGTTCCATTTGTCTATAAGGTGCATATTTAGGGTTTGGGTTTTCTGCAGATTCATCTGGTTCAATCCCCAGCCATTTCAAATAATGCATTTGTGATGCTTCGCCGCCTTCAACATTTCTTTCAATGTCTGTATCTTCAATTCTTAGCACAAAATCACCGTCATAGTGCTTTGCGACTAAATAATCAAAGAGTGCAGTTCTTGCATTTCCAATGTGTAAAAACCCCGTAGGACTGGGGGCGTAACGTACGCGTACTTTTTTCATTCCTTAATACCTCATTTCAAATCATTCTTATTATAACACGCATCACACAATTTTTACATTCAAACAAAAGTTTCGTGGTATAATTATGAAAAGGAGATTTTGAACATGAAACTATCAATTGTTGGACTCCATCATATCCATCACACCCTCACTTTAAATAAAGATAAATTAGACCTAAATAATGCCGTTGATCACTTTGAAGAAAAATTTGATCGCACCTTAATTAATTTAACTTTAAACATGCATCAATTGGGTGTAGAACCAACCCTGATCGCAAACTTTTCACCCCACCCAAAATTCATGATGCCCCTTTCCTATTTAGAGAAAAAAGGGATCACTGTTTTACCTGATTTAAAGGATGATGTATCTTATTTTAAGACCATTCACACCTATAAAAATACCATCACGTTTGCACCAAAAACCAAATTAGAAATGGCAAACTTTCAACATGAAGCACTGAAAGCATCACGTGCCATCATTACGAACTTCACATCCTTTGAAATGCTCAGTCAGTTCAGTGAATATAAAAAGGATCACATCATTATCTATGATGAAATCCCTATTTATCGCGCTTTGGCATTTGTGCAAGGCATTGTCTTAAAAGAAGCACCAGAAAACTTAGAACTTACCACAAAAAGCTTGATGCAGTCTGGTTTAAGTTGGCTTGCAATTTTAATTGATGATTATATTTATTTTAGAACTTTAAAACACCGCATTAAACTTAACTTTGATAATGTGGATATCTTCCT
>CAYSBB010000150.1:0-1638 GCA_964429205.1 uncultured Erysipelothrix sp. | reverse complement strand
GCAATGCAACGTGGATCAAGTGATCGTTACTTCCAAGGTGGTGTTGATGAGTTGAAGAAACTTGTACCAGAAGGTATTGAAGCAACGGTACCTTATAAAGGGAGTATTACAGATGTTGTACACCAAATGTTAGGTGGTCTTCGTTCGGGTATGGGATACTGTGGCTGTGCAACAGTTGAAGATATGAAGTTGAATGCACAATTTGTTAAAATCACAGGTGCTGGCTTAACTGAAAGTCACCCACATGATGTGGATAATGTTAAAGCTGCCCCAAACTATAAGAAATAAAAGGAGTCTTCATGAAACAAGATAAAATAATTATTATTGATTTGGGAAGCCCCAAAAATACCGACATTGCGCGTTCAATTCGTGCGATGGGTGTTTATAGTGAAATCTATCCTCATGATATCGCTGTAGAGAACTTACAGTCTAAAGATAACTTAAAAGGAATCATTTTAAATGGTGGTGTCAATCGTAACGTAGACGGACAAGACGTTATGATCAGTGATGCACTGTATGATTTAAATATTCCTATGATTGCAATAGATTACCCACAATCAAAACTAGTAGAAAATTTAACAAAATTACCAAATGAAGAAGCTTTAAAGGACTTTGTCTTTACACAATGTGAAGCAAATCCAACTTGGAATATGGAAAACTATGTCAACGAAGAAATTGAAAGACTCAGAAATACCATCAAAGACAAACAAGTACTTCTTGCACTCAGTGGTGGTGTTGACTCATCAGTTGTTGCAGCATTACTGATTAAAGCAATCGGCAAGCAACTTCACTGTGTCCATGTAAATCATGGTCTTATGAGAAAAAATGAATCTGAACAAGTTTTAAAAATGTTTAAAGATGATCTTGGAGATAACTTAATTTATGTTGATGCAACAGAGCGATTCTTAGGAAAACTCAAAGGTGAAAAAGATCCAGAAGCAAAACGTAAAATTATCGGTAAAGAATTCATTACCATCTTTGATGAAGAATCAAGCAAACTTGAAGGTATTGACTTCTTAGCACAAGGAACCATTTATTCAGATGTCGTTGAAAGTGGCACAAAAACTACTAAAACTGTTAAGTCACACCATAACGTGGGGGGACTTCCAAAAGACATGACATTTGAACTTGTTGAACCACTCGCAAAACTATTTAAAGATGAAGTACGTGAAGCAGGTCTTGTACTTGGACTTCCAGAATCAATGGTATTTAGACAACCTTTCCCAGGTCCTGGACTTGGAATTCGAGTTCTTGAAGAAGTCACAAAAGAAAGACTTGAAGCGGCACGTGAATCAGATGCAATCTTACATGAAGAATTTGAAAAAGCAGGCCTTAACAAATCAGTATGGCAATACTTTACCGCAATCCCTGATTTCAAATCAGTGGGTGTGAATATGGAAGGCAACAGAACTTATGATTATCCAATCATCATTAGAGCCGTTAACGCTGTTGATGGTTTAACCGCAAGCATCGAACCCATTCCATATGATGTCCTAAATAAGATTGTTGATAGAATCTTAAAAGAAGTACCAAATGTTAATAGAGTCTTCTATGATCTATCTCCTAAGCCAGTAGCTTCTATCGAATACGAGTAGTAGCGTTTGGCTATCCTTAAAACTCTAAAACCCACTAAACAGT
>CAYSBB010000149.1:0-1675 GCA_964429205.1 uncultured Erysipelothrix sp. | reverse complement strand
ACTTATTTATTTGGAACGTAAAGAAAACCGCATCAAGCGGTTTTTCTTTAGGCCAATATTTTATTTTTAAGAGTATGATACTTTTCTGTTTGATAAACAACACTTTGGTTCTCTTGACCAAATCCCACTTTAGAAACTCGAATAATGGGTGGTGTTTGAATACGTTTAAAGGCTGCACCATTCAGTGTTCTGATAAGCCACTCCAAATCATCAATAAAGCGTTTTGGATTATCCAGTTTATATTGTTTGATGTATTTTCCAAAGCTTGTATCAAAAATACTTTTATCTAAATACATCTCTAAAACATCTTCAATTGAATGAGATAAAAGATAAACAATGAGATTGTCATGATAACCCCATTTAAATGGGTCAAATTGCCCTTCTGAAAGTTCTGCACTGGGCGCAAAATCCCAAGTAATTGTATCTTCTGTAACAATGGGGATTAAGTTATGGGGAATCACTTCTTCTTCAAAAACTTCATTAATTTCTAAGGCAAGTTTCCCTACTTCCATTTTTGTGAGATCACCCAATATGGATAAAGCACCAATCGCATCCCCATATAAAGTTGCATAACCAAGGGCTGTTTCTATTTTATTTCCGTTATTACAAACAACACCGTTTCGAAGTGAAGCAACACTCATCAATGTATGTCCACGAAGTCTTGCTTGTATGTTTTCATAACTCAAGCCTTCAACTTTTTCATAACCCACTTCATTGAGACTTTTAATGGTGCCTTCAACCATATGTCTGATGGGAATTTCTTCAAAACTGACATTCAGTTTTTTGGCTAAGTGATAGGCATTGGACAATGTAATATCACGCGTAAAGTCACCTGGCATCGTAATCCCATGAACACGCTCTTCCCCTAACGCTAAAGTGAGCAGTCCCAGTGACACTGAACTATCAAGGCCACCTGATACACCCACAAGCCATGTTGGTTTGAAACTGAGGTGTTCTTCATCAAAGAATTCAATGATGGGTAAGATAAAGGGTAAAATATCATCCGTTGGTACATTGAGATATTCCACAATATGATGGGTATCTTGAATCAAGAGCTCTTCTTCAAAGACATTATTCGCTTGGGCTAAGAAGCCTTCATAATCAAAACTACTGTTTCCCCATAGTCCAAAGACTTCATCTTTGGTGTTATAAATTCCCACACCACTCACTAGAATACTATTTTTATAAAACTCTTGTTTTCTATCATGGGCATAAGTATTTGATGTGAGGAAGATGGTGTTTCCTTTATACTCATCAAGTGAGACAGTGTATGTATCATTTTCTATTTCTATGTCGAAATCTTGTTTTTTCGACTTAAAGAAATGATGTTCAAAGCGCGATAGATTCAAGTTTGATTTATACCCAACAGAAACAATTTCTCTATTATAAGCATGATATGAAGCATTATAAAGTCCATCTTCATAATCGTAGCTTCCAAAGATGATGTGGATATCATTACTCAGCGCAGTAATCTGCTTGTTGAAGTCTAACACTTCATCAATATATGCTTGAGTTAAACTGCGACTTCCCACATAGGTCCCAGGAATGCTGAGCTCTGGGAAAATAATGAGTTCAACATCTTGTGCTTTAGCGTCTTCAATAAAATTTTTCATTTTATCGAAGTTATGTTTCGGATTGTTTGATTTAATCCTGATTTGTCCTAAGGCAATTTTCA
>CAYSBB010000148.1:0-1756 GCA_964429205.1 uncultured Erysipelothrix sp. | reverse complement strand
ATAAAAGAAATTCATATTTATGAATACGCTGGTCCAATTGATGAACCCTCAGACTTAATTGTGAGTGCAGATACAACACATCATAATGAAATCTTGGACGTGTTTAAAGAAATCCTGAAAGATGCAAAAAAAGAGGATGGCATCGTGAACTTGACCAATCCTATTTATACTGCCGCAATCATTTACAGTGATAACACCACTCAAGAGATATCCCTATGGGTATCAAATGAAAAACGAATCGGAACTTTAATGTATCTTGATGATACACACACAATTTATAATTTCTCAGAAGACTTAAGTATGAAACTTTTTAATGCTATTAATGAAATATAAACATAAGAAAAACGAAACGCATGTAGAAAATGAATTTCGTTTTTTTAATAACTATATGATGTTCTTTTCTTTTAAATAAACCGCAATCCCGTCTTCTTCGTTTGAAAGACAATAATCATTTACTTTATCTTTAATCATAGGGTTGGCGTTGGCCATTGCGACAGAGTTTTCGATCATCTCTAAAAATGGTAAGTCATTCAAATCATCACCAAACCCAATGACTTCATCTAAAGTTATCCCAACGCGTGTAATACACGCTTTAAGAGCCAAACCTTTGTCTGCCTTTTTATGTGTAAATTCATAATAGAAAGGTGCTGTAAACATGGCATTATATTCGTTGATGAAAGGTTCAGACATTTCTTTATGGTATTCTTGAAGGTAGTTTGGATTTCCTGCAATTAAAATTTTATAAATATGAAAGTTAAGATCATCACCCAGATGTTTTTTTTCACATAAAAGATATTTCCCATTTCTTGATTCATATTCAATAATGTTCATATTGTTTTGATTTTCAATGTCTATTGTTTTATAAACATTGTTAACATAGGTATAAACATCATCTTGAATCATTGGGATGCAATCAAAATTCTCTAAGTAGTCTAAGATTTTCTTTGCATCATGTTTTGGTATAAATTCTTCCCAAATTGTTTTTTGAGTTTTCATTGAATAAAGTTTTGCGCCATTATATGAAATGAGATAACCATCATAAGTGTCCATCTTTAATTCATACGCATAATCAATCATTCCTGAATGAGGGCGACCTGACGCAAGAACCAACTGGATGCCGTTTTCTTGTGCTTTTAATAAAGCTTTTTTAGTTACTTGTGAAATCTCTTTTTTACTGTTCAGTAAAGTACCATCTAAATCCATGACGATCATTTTAATCATAAGTATGCCTCCAATGCTATACATATATTTTACCGTATTAAAATAATAATACAAAAGTACAAATCAACATAGGGGTTAATTTCACGAGGTATAGTATAATAAATGTAAACATAGAAATGGGTGAGTTTATGAAAAACAGACAAATTAATTATATCGTCACAGTAATCTTGAGTTTTACTTCTATATTTGTGGTACTTTATTTCTTTGAGGTTAATAAGCATGAAAAATTTGTGTGGGTATTATATATACTCTATCTTTTGTTTTTTATAGGCAGCTTACGTTTTGTTCAAATCAAAAAGCCCTTTTTAATCATCAACACCGTCATTTTGTTTCTTTGGTTGGTGACCTATCCAATAGGATTTGTCTTTGCGATTATCGCTTCTATTGGGCTGGCAGTTAAGATAACACTTGGCTTTTATGTATTACCTCTCATCTCGTTTCTTCTAAGTATTCGTACTTTAAAAGATCTCTCAGAAACTAAAACAAAATAAAGTAATATTAAGGTTGAGTATAATTTATTTTTTTGGTATGGTTT
>CAYSBB010000147.1:0-1819 GCA_964429205.1 uncultured Erysipelothrix sp. | reverse complement strand
ATCGAAAATTTGTACCCAACCGTATATGAAGTCATTTCAAAAGACAACGAAACACGAGATGTCATTTTAAAACTATGGGAAACTGGGGGTAATGTTGTTCAAAGTGCCACAGAACTCTTTGTGCACAGAAACACTTTGCTATATCGCATCAATAAATTTCAAAAAGAAACTGAACTCAATTTAAGACAATCTAACGATCTTTTAATCGCCTACTTAATCACACTGAGGTATCTATGCAAACAATAAATCACAACAACAAAATCATTCATATTATCAAAACAGCCCACGTTTCAAAAGAAAGCATTCAAGAAGTAAAAGATGCGATTGAAACCTTAGAACCCGATGTCGTCTGTGTTGAGTTAGACAGTGCCCGTGCACAAGCACTCATGAATCCAACACCTCAAAACATCGACATCAAAGAAGTCATCAAAAAGAAAAAAATGGCATCCTTTGTGATGAACCTTGTTTTATCCAACTACCAAAAACAAATCGCTGATGATTTAGAAACTGAAGTAGGCGGTGAAATGAAACAAGCCATCAACAGTGCTAAAGCCTTAAACATCCCAGTTCGCTATATCGATCGAGATGTAAAAATTACCATGAACCGTATTTGGGGACAATTCAACCTTTGGAAAAAAGCCAATTTAGGCATTACATTATTCTCTACTTTATTAGATGATGAAACCATCGATGAAGATGAAGTCGAGAAACTTAAAGAAAGTGACTTACTTATGGCTTCAATTGAAGAACTTGATGACAGCTATCCTGAAATCAGTGAAGTCATCCTTCATGAAAGAAACCGATTCATGGCTCAAAAAATTAATGATCTTCCTTATGAAAATATAGTGGTCGTTATTGGGGCAGCCCATGCACCTGGCATGATAGAAAGTTTATACGAAAACCACGACTTAAATAAACTCAACGAAACCATCGAAAAGAAATCAAACAAATTTACTGGGCTCATTGTTCCTGGGATTGTCTTTGGACTGATTACTATCTTAACCTTCCAGTCCCCACAAATGGCTTTAGATCAATTAATCAGATGGATCTTAACCTCCAGTACCTTAGCTGCAATTGGTGCTTTAATCAGTGGTGCACACATTGTGACCATCATCGTTTCATTTCTCACCGCATTCATCGGTATCTTATCACCGGTTCTGGCGGTTGGATTTTTCAGTTCATTAACTGAGAGTTATTTCAGACCCCCTTTCACTAAAGACTTTGAAACCTTAAGCGAAGATATTAAAAAGATTAAAGGTTGGTATACAAACCGCGTCTTAAGAATCATTCTAATTTTCTTTATGACAAGTATTCTCAGTTCAATTGG
This sequence comes from uncultured Erysipelothrix sp., assembly GCA_964429205.1. GTDB lineage: Bacteria > Bacillota_I > Bacilli_A > Erysipelotrichales > Erysipelotrichaceae > Erysipelothrix. The sequence continues at coordinate 492 of CAYSBB010000147.1, read as the reverse complement.
AACATTTATTTCAACCAAAAACATCATTCAATCGTTATTCAAGTAAACAAAAAGGAGCCGCAGCTCCTTTTCTTATTGTCTTATGAGAAGGAAAATAAAAACTTTTCCCACCATGATTCTATTTTTTTACTTTTCTTTTGAAATTCTAAAACATTTTTATTATATTTTCTTGTTATCCAAATGAGTTCAAACACAAAGATAAATATAAGAAATAAGGTTTAGATATCCCAGCCTTTTGTGGCAAGTACAAACACAAGCAAGATGGGTATTAATAAAAACAGTATAAAATTAAGATTCGATTTTTTCTATATTAGTCTATAATTTCTAATTTATGATCCCACATCCAAGCAGTTCCCATAAAGAGCAAGGCAGATACGATCGCATAAAGTACTGACATGAGGGCTGTACTTTGAAGTCCTTGTACATTAGTTGAGAGCTTAAACATGACTTCCCATCCATCTGTAAGTGGATTAAATGATTCCGCCACATGAA
>CAYSBB010000146.1:0-1842 GCA_964429205.1 uncultured Erysipelothrix sp. | reverse complement strand
ATTTCGTGTGGGAAACATAGGGATAAAATTGTTGATTACACACTTAATTTGTTTTCAATCTCTTCAATGGCTGAGGCCAAAAGTTGATTGTTTTTAATCCCTTTTTCTATCTTATCGCAAGCACTGATAATCGTTGAGTGATCACGACGACCATATTCTTCACCAATCTTATTGTAAGCAATATCCAAATGCTTTCTGGTAAGATAAATGGCAATATGTCTTGCGTTTGAAATGGCTTTTGTTCTGGATTTACCAGTTAATTGTGTAATGGTTAAACCATAATAATCAGCCACAATCTTCTTTATAATCTTAGGATCAATCTCTTTTGGTGGTTGATGATCCCCTTTGAATGCATTAATGGCGGTATCTAATGTAATATGGCCATTTTCACTAAACTCAATTGAGAAAAATAAGAGTCGATTCAATGCACCTTCAAGTTGACGTACATCTTTTGAAAAGTTTGTCGCAATATAAATCAAAGCATCTTCAGAAAATAAATCCGGATCAAGACTTTGGTTACGTATCTTCATATAAAGAATTGCGAGTGCAGTTTCAAATTCTGGCGTATCAACACCCACTGATAAACCAGATGAGAATCTTGAAATAAGCCTGTCTTCAAGGCCTTTAATGTCAGTTGGTAAGCGATCACTTGTGATGACGATTTGTTTTTTATTGTTGACCAATTCATTAAAGATATGGAAGAAAATCTCATGTGATTTCTCTTTCCCAGCAATAAACTGAATATCATCAATCAATAACACATCAAGATCATTCATCTGATCTTTAAAGTCTTCAATTGTACCATTACTGATAGAATTGGCGACATGTCTTACAAAATCTGAACTTGAGATATAAAGTACATTTGCATCTGGATTCTTATCTTTAACATAGTTTCCAATAGAATGAAGCAAGTGTGTCTTTCCTAAACCTGAATTTCCATATATAAATAAAGGGGTAAAAAACTGCCCAGGTCGATACGCACAGCCCAAAGCTGCCGAATGACTCTCTTTATTGCTTGTACCAACCACAAAATTTTCAAAATTATTCGTGGGGATAATGCCATCTTCCTTAATAACCGGTTCTTTTTTTACTTGTTGGACAAATTGTGCCATCACATTATCTTTCGATTGAATGACGACCTCACAATCAATATCATCTACATTTAAAATGTTACCCAAAGCACGCGATATTACGGAGACTTCATTGGACAAAATAACTTGTTGAAAGTAAGACTCAACACTGATCACAGCCGTTTTACCATCGATATTTGACAATCTTGAGTTATCAAAATACGTTTGATAGATCGTTTCATCGAAATGTTCCGACTTTTTGATCAAACTTTTGACTTCTGACCAAACATCATCAAGTTTTAAATTAAAAGTTGTCATAAAACCCTCCTTCGTGTCCTTATAATAGCAAATAAAAAGTCAAACTAAAAGAAAAAATACAGTCTGAAAAAGTTATCCCCAATAAAAAACGTCATTTAGCCCTTATTATAGTGGATAACTCATAGTTTTCCACGGTTTTCCACAACTTTTGAATGGGGATAAATTGTTGAAACACAAAACGACTTCCCACATATGTGGATAATGTGGATAAGTATGTGGAAAAATTAAGTACACAACAACTTACACACACCAAATAATACACTCTTTAAAGGGTTTTAATCATTTCTCCACTTTTCCACAAAGAAACTTTCCAACATAAAAATTGAACGTGGATATACGCGTGGACAACAAATATCTATAAAAAATCAATCAAGTTATCAACAACACAAGTGTCACTTAACCACAAATCTTACTAAACAGGCACTTTTTACATGTTTTTAAGAGTTATCCACAT
>CAYSBB010000145.1:0-1961 GCA_964429205.1 uncultured Erysipelothrix sp. | reverse complement strand
CTGGATATTATTATCCACAATTACTGGAACGCCTTGTGCCTACATATATTAGAAACTAAAGAACGCTTAGGCGTTCTTTTTCTATGAAGTAATCAAAGTACTCATGATAAGTATCTTCAAACAAAGCACCTTTTAAGTAAACAAAGTTAAAATCTCTTTCAATCTTAAAATCTTGGATATTTAAGATATTGAGATTTTTATTGTTTTTAATCGATTCATGATAAAGAAAACTAATGCCTAAGTTATCATGAACCAATTTCTTAATCACTTCCATACTCGCAACTTCATGAACTTTCTTAAAGCTTGAGATTGAAAGATTTTGTTCGTGAAGGATGAGTTCAAAGATGTTACGTGTACCAGAACCTTTTTCTCTTAATATTAATGTTTGGTCTAATAAATCATTGAGCATTAAATCTTTTGAATTTATTGGGTTTTCAAATGATGAGATTGCCACAAAATCATCTTTTTTAAAATGTCGATAAGCATATTTAGATTTATCAAAATGACCTTCTAAAATAATGAAATCCAAATCACCAGTTTCAAGTTTTGCGATTAAGTTTTCTGTATTATCCACATACATCGTACAAGTAAGGTCAGGATGATCTTTGATGAAGCCACTTAAAATGCTATTGAATGTATATTGTCCAATGGTTTTTGTGGTGCCAAAGATTATGGTTTTGGATTGTGTTTGAAGTGATTCTTCTAATCTTTTACTGGAGTTATAAAGTGTGATGGCATATTTATAAAATATCTCACCTTCAGGTGTGAGGTAGAGAGTTTTATTTTTGTATATGAATAACTTGGTGTTATATTCTTTTTCAAGGTATTGAATGTGTTGTGTAATGTTGGGTTGAGTTGTATGGAGTTTTTTAGCAGTTTCTGTGTAGTTTTTAATTTGTGCAAGTTCTAAAAATGTTTTAATTCTATAGTCTAACATGGTTCACCTCACTATAAATTTAATTTATAGTCATATAATAAAGTATAATTGGATATTATACAACAAACACCCTACAATAGTTAGAGAAGAGGTGTTTATGAAATTATTAAGAGGTATTATATTAACGGCTGCATTGGCCTTATTTTCAAATACAATCAGTCAGTATTTATTCAATCATTTAATCAGTGGTAGTGTTATCGCATTAATTTTAGGGATGGTGTTAAATCCATTTGTTACTCAAAGTTTTAAACCAGGTGTTCACTTTACATCTAAAAGTATTTTAAAACTCTCAATTATTTTGATGGGATTTGGATTACACTTTACTCAGGTCGTAGAACTGGGGAGTATTTCTTTAGTCGTCATGATCTTTACTTTATTCACCGCTTTTGTGGGTGGTTATTACTTAGGGAAGTTATTCAAGATGGATTGGAAATTAAGCAGTCTTATCTCTGCAGGTACTGGTATTTGTGGTGGTAGTGCGATTGCATCTATTGCACCAACCATAGAAGCAGAAGATAAAGATGTTGCCTACGCGATATCTTCAACGTTTATCTTTGATATTATCATGGTTATTTTATTTCCGATTGCAGGAAAGTATTTTCAAATGAGTGATTTGGGTTATGGTATTTGGACGGGAACGGCTGTCAATGATACATCAAGTGTTGTGGCGGCAGGATTTGCGTTTTCTGAAGTGGCAGGAAAATTATCAATCATTGTAAAACTCACCAGAACACTGTCCATTGTTCCTGTGGTGCTGATTTTTGCGCTGATCCATAAAAAACAAAGTGGGGAAAGTAAAAATATAAGTATCAAAGATATATTTCCATGGTTCATTATCATGTTTTTAGTGGTTGTTATTATCAACAGTTTAAACATCGTTTCCACAAATCTTAAAGATGTTTTAACACAGGGTAGTAAATTTGGGATGGTTATGTCTTTGGGTGCCATTGGTCTTAATACGAACTTCAAAGAAGTTTCTAAGTCTGGTGTGTTCCCCATGGTACATGGATTCTTAATTTCTTTA
>CAYSBB010000144.1:0-1969 GCA_964429205.1 uncultured Erysipelothrix sp. | reverse complement strand
AGTGGGCAATGGGGTCAACTTAGTAATTAAACTAGGTTGACTCCTTTTTCTTGTCTTATCTGATCATTTTTCTATCTTCATCATTTGTAGTTAAGACTGATATTATATAAACCTTCTATTTAATAACTATATGCATTATAATGTAGTTAAGAAAGAAGGTGTTTGTATGTTCGTTAGAGCCATTAAAAATAATAAAGGCAACGATAATAGTTATTATTGTGCTTTGGTAGAGTCTTATAGGGACGAAAATGGCGTCCCAAAGCACCGTGTTTTAATTAATTTTGGTAAAGTTGATGAGGAAAGTGTGCCTTATTTAAAGGCTGCATTTTCTAAGAAGAAGCCGAGGTTAGTTTATGATGAGTAATGTTGTAGTTAAGAAATACAGTATCAATGATATTTATGGAAAATTTTTAGAACTATTGAGCACTTCTCAGTTTAATAATTTGGCAAGAAGTAGTGATGTAGATTTTACTAGAAAGCGATCATTGACGTTAGAGCGATTAATCCTATATTTAATCTTTCGACAAGGTCGAACTTTAAATCAGGAACTCTTACAATTCTATGCAGCTGCAGACGAGAATGAATCCATTGTTTCTAAACAAGCGTTATCTAAAGCTTTAAGAAAAATTAATCCAGATGCTTTATCACATTTAATAATGGAGTTTGCGCGACTGTTCTATAATTCAAGCGCTGTTAAAACTTATCGTAAATATATTTTATTGGCAGAGGATGGGAGCACAATAGAGGCGCCTTTATCAGATACATCTTTGAATGTATTTGGATTTCAGATAAATCAATATGTTCGAACTAAAGAACAGGCTAAAAAGACAAGTTCTAAAATGGGAGGATTGTTCGATATAACGAATGGCTTCTTTATAAATGCCACCATGGGAAGTCATAATGATTCGGAAATTCCTCTAGGATATAAAAATCTCGAAGGAGCTTTACCTTATCTTAAGAATAGAAAAGTAATTTATATGACGGATCGGTATTACGGTTCTATAGAGCTGTTTCAATTTTTAGAAAACCATAGTTTCAATTATTGTGTAAGAGGCAAAGCTAATTTTTATAAGGATTTAGTCGCTAATATTGAAGACGATGATTGGATTTCAATTCGTATCACATCACAAATACTTCAAAGAATTAAAAATGAAAAAGTACGTATTGCACTAAAAAAGAAAAAATACTTAAACATTCGAGTGGTTAAGTATTATTTAGAAAAACCTAATAAAGATGGAGAAACTTACCATTTATATTTTACCAATTTATCAAAAAAAGAGTTTTCGTCTCAGGATATTGCAGATTTATATTCTAAAAGATGGGAAATCGAAACTAACTATAAATTTTTCAAGATAGATTTAGAGGCAGAAAGATTTAATACCAACTGTCCACGCGTTTTCAAATGCAAAGTTATGGGTAAACTTCTTGCTTTAAACTTTATAGGAATTATAAAAGCAGAAGTAGATGCCATATTAATTCATAAGAAAACATTGAAATACAGAGATGGCTTTAAGACTAAATTTTGTGTAATTAAAGATTTTGTATATAATAATTTTCTAAGTGAAATGATACAAAGAAATCTGACTTCCTTAAAAGAATTGGTAGTGACGATTCATAAGTATTCTCAAAAAAATATAGTGCCTATTCGGAAAAATAGACACTATAGACGCTATGGCCGTTTTGTTAAATCAGCACCAAGTTATCGCTTTACACTTGATGGCCGCAACCATCCCAAATTGAGATCTACAAAATTTGGAATGCGAACAGTCGCTTCATAGCGCTGTAGTTAAGACATATTAATTTTAACACAAATAGGAGTGACATGTATTTTTAGTATGCTATAAAAGCTAAAATGTTACTTATAGAATAAATACATGAACTCAGATTGTAAAAAAATTGAAAAATAAAAGTAGGATATTGAGTATAGAAAAGGAGTCAACCTAGTTTGATTACTAAGTTGACCCCATTG
>CAYSBB010000143.1:0-2016 GCA_964429205.1 uncultured Erysipelothrix sp. | reverse complement strand
CTATTTTATAAACTCGCAATGAAACACGATAACTTAGAAGACTTCTTAGAAGAAGCCACTTCAAAGCGTTATACAAAAAGTCGCATTCAAAGAACCTTGATGCATATCTTACTCCAAACACCAAGAGACATAGAAGAAATCAAAGAAGTCCGTATCCTGGGTATGACACAAAATGGACGAAATTATCTAAACCAAATAAAAAAAGACGTACCCATCTGTACCTCTTTTAAAAACTATCAATTTAAAAATTTAGAAATGAAAAGTACGCAAGTTTACGTAAGTATGAATCCAAAGAAAAACCAACTCCTAAAAAAAGAAGTTGGTTCACCCAAGTTTATTTAAGAATACGCACATCTTCCCATGGGAAGCCTTCGCGACCAAAGTGTCCGAAGTTTGCGGATTTACGATAAATTGGTCTCAATAAATCGAGCTCATCAATCATCATCCCAACATTGAAGTTGAAGTTATTTTTAATAATTTCTACAATCTCTTCAATGTTTTTCTTTTCTGTTCCAAAAGTTTCTAAATGAATGCTGAGTGGTTCAACTAATCCGATCGCATATGAAAGTTGAATTTCTAAACGATCACAAAGTCCTGCAGCGACCACACTTTTCGCAACATGTCTTGCGTAGTAAGCTGCGGATCTGTCGACTTTAGATGGATCTTTAGAGCTGAATGCGCCCCCACCAATACGTGCCATACCACCATAACTATCTACCACAAGTTTACGTCCTGTGGTACCTGAATCACTGAATGATCCGGCAATGGTAAAGGATCCACTTGGGTTGATGATGAATTTTGTGTCTTCTGTAAGCCACTTCTCATCAATGACTGGCTTGATGACTGCTTCCATCATGGTCTTTTCAATTTGGTCATGTTCAATCCCAACGTCATGTGATGCACTGATTACCACTGTATGCACAAATTGTGGTTTACCGTTTTCATAAGCCACGGTGACTTGTGTTTTTCCATCTGGCTTTAGCCAAGGAAATTCTTTTTTAGCGTCACTCAGTCTTTTTGATAATTTATGCGCAAGATCAATTGCTAAAGGCATATAAGATTCTGTTTCATTGGATGCATACCCAAACATAATCCCTTGATCTCCTGCCGCAGTCATTTCTTTATCAGTCACTGCTTTATTAATTTCTGAAGACTGCGCACTCACTTTCACAAGTACCTCGTAATCTTCTGTATATCCAATGTCTTTAATAACATCCTTCGCAATTTGTGCATAATCAATCACTGCATTTGTGTTGGCTTCACCATACACAAGCACAAAGTCATCTTTGATTGTTGCCTCCACTGCTATTTTTGAATGTTTATCTTGAGACAAAGCCTCATCTAAAATTGCATCCGCAATTTGATCACACATCTTATCTGGGTGTCCGTCTGTCACACTCTCAGATGTAAAATAATATAAACTCATAAGTTGCCAATTCCTCTTTCCTAACGAAAAAAAAGTCCTCGCAACGATAAGGCAAGGCTCATAATACTTTTCTACAAGCTTCTCATCGTTGTTAGCTTTACCACCTTACTGAAGCAGGTTGGTATGAGGTTTTAGAGCTAACCCTCTACCTCAACTCTTGATAATCGCATCACTATTCTAACAAACTCTTTCACATCAATCAAGACTAAATCACCCTTTTCAAAAATAACCTTTTAACCAAAGTATTTTTCCAGTAATTCAATCCCTTTTTCACGCAGTACATACTTCTTCACAACAGGTTTTGTGTGAGACAGTTCGAACACAACTTTACTACTATCAAATAAAGGTTCACCAATGATCTCATTCAAATCACGACTCCCTGCACTATAGACCAGACGACCAAGATTTGCCCATACCATTGAACCAGAACACATAAAACAAGGTTCACAACTTGTATATAATGTATACGCACTTAAATCCATCACTTCATGTTTCTGACAAAACTCTCGAATCAGCGCAAGTTCTGCATGATGTGTCGGATCAAAATTACTATGTATCTTATTCTCAGAAGTCATCACAACCTTATCATC
>CAYSBB010000142.1:0-2018 GCA_964429205.1 uncultured Erysipelothrix sp. | reverse complement strand
TGCTAATATCTATTTTACATGAGTATTTATTTTTGTCAAATCAGTTTTCTTTGTTAAAATTATGTTATAATATTTTTTCAAACAAATGTTAAAATGTGTTATAATATTTTTTCAAATATAAGGGGGCTTTATGAAAAAGCTAGGATTCATATTATTGTGTTTATGTCTTCTGATGGGATGTTCAAAAGAAGTCATCACAACACCCAACGGAAATAAAGAAGATGCGCTTTGCGGCTTCGAGTAAAAAAGTGCTTTCGCACTTTTTTTACATTTCAAATTGTGATTTATATAAATCAGCATAGAAACCATTTTGATTTAGAAGAGATTCATGATTCCCTTTTTCAACAATTTCACCATGATCAATCACCAAGATCTTATCAGCATTCTTAATGGTAGAGAGGCGATGCGCAATCACAAAGGAAGTTCTCCCTTCAGTCAGTGAGTCCATTGCTTTTTGGATTAAACGCTCCGTTCTTGTATCTACTGAACTGGTGGCTTCATCTAAAATTAAGATGGGTGCATCTTGAACAATGGCACGCGCTATGGTAATCAATTGTTTTTGACCTTCAGAAAGCCCCTCTTGGTCTTTTAAGATTGTGTGGTATCCATTAGGTAGTGTATTGATGAAATGATCAATACCCGCTGTAATACACGCTTCAATGACAGTTTCATCACTGATATCTTCTTGATTAAAACGAATGTTTTCCATAATACTGCCTTCAAAAATCCATGTATCTTGAAGTACCATTGAAAACTGTTCCCTTAAAATATTTCTAGGAACTTTTTGTATATCAAAGCCATCAATCTCAATGATCCCTGAATCCACATCATAGAAACGCATTAAGAGATTGACTAAAGTTGTTTTACCCGCACCAGTTGGACCCACAATCGCAATCTTCTCACCTGCCTTTACTTCATCACTGAAATTTTTAAGAACTGGATTATTTCTGTCATAACCAAAACTAATCTCTTTAAAGGAAACATTGCCCTTCACTTTAGGATATATTTGTCTGAGATTTGATTCATCTTTTTCTTCTTGTTCTTGTAAAAACTCAAAGACACGCTCAGATGCAGCCGCAGCACTTTGGAGTCTATTGGTAGCTTGTGCAATTTGTGATAAGGGTTGGGTAAAGAGTCTGATATAAGTCATAAACGCCACGACGACCCCAAAACTAATGGAACCACCCATCACCAAAGCAGCACCGGTAATGGATACCGCCACATAACCAAAGTTACCGATAAACTGCATGAGTGGTTGCATAAGACCTGATAAGAATTGTGATTTCCATGCACTTTGTCTTAATGATTCATTGATGACTTTAAAGTCTTGAACATTCTGAGCACCCGCATTATAAGCTTTAATCACATTGTGTCCAGAATATGCTTCTTCTATATGACCATTGAGATCTCCCAAACTTTTCTGTTGTTGCGCAAAGTATTTTTGAGAATGTTTGATAATTAAAAACATCAACACAAAACCAATTAATGTTGTCGAGATCGCAACCAGTGCTAAGATCCATGAATTATAAAACATCATAATCAAGGTTCCAAAAAACATGGTTACTGCACTGACGAGTGTCGCAATACTTTGGTTTAAAGTTTGTCCAATCACATCTACATCATTTGTGATGCGACTCAAAATATCCCCAAAACTCACTGAATCAAAATACTTAATCGGTAATTTATGGATTTTGTGATTGATTTCAGTTCTCATTTTCTTTGTGATTTTTTGTGTAATTCCTGCCATCACGAAACTTCTAATAAAATCAATGCCTGCAGATACACCATAAAAGGTTAAGAGTAATAAAACAACAGATCTGATGGCAACCAAATCAATGCTGTTTAATATAGGCACCCCTTCAATCATTTGAGGTAAACCTTCCGCAATTAGGTTTGTTAAATCTTTTAATTTATTGGGACCCAATACTTGTAAGATCGATGCAATCACGGAGAAAAGTAAAATCACAACCATCACGGGAATATATTCTTTAATATAAACCAAGAGTTGTTTCCAAGTC
>CAYSBB010000141.1:0-2047 GCA_964429205.1 uncultured Erysipelothrix sp. | reverse complement strand
TTTTATAACATTACTTATCTGGATGATAACTTGTTTGTAAGAAACGAATGGCTTCACGCTTCGCAAGGCCTTCACTATAGTAGAAGCCTTGGAATAAATGACACCCATTTTGTTCGAGCCATTTGATTTGCTCAAGGGTCTCAACCCCTTCTGCCACCACTGGATAATTAAGACTGGTAGTCAGTGAGAAGATTCCTTTCACAAGTTCTTCATCTTCTTCGATGAGTTTCACAAATGATTTGTCTACTTTTAGATAATCAACACTGAGGTTATTAATTCTTTCAATCGAAGAATACCCAACCCCAAAGTCATCCAGTAATATGCGTACGCCCATTTGTCTGAGTGCATTCAATTTCTCATTTAACATATCAAAATCATCAATTAAAATAGATTCTGTAATCTCAAGTGCAATTTGATTAAAGGGCACTTGTTCTCGATTAATCATATAAGATAACTTTTCAACAAAGTGCGGTTGAATGAGTTGTGCATAAGAAATATTAATCGAAACACACAACTTTTCAAACCCATGACGTCTGATTTCTTTCACAAAATTCAAACTTTGTTGGATGATCTTTTCACCCAGTGGAATGATGAGGTTACTTTGTTCAGAGATTTCAATAAAGGTTGCTGGTGATACCATACCAAGTTTTGGATGGTTCCAGCGTGCGAGTGCCTCAAAACAAACCACTTGATTTAAAGTACGGTCTACAATGGGTTGAAACACCACATAGAACTCATCATCAAAGTGATTGAGATATGCTTTTCTTAAATCATTAATGAGTTGTTCCTTATAAATTAGGTCATTCCAAATATCTGAAGTAAAAATATAAATGTTAGGAGTTTGAGGTGCCCCAAGCTGTTTTATCGCTGCTGCAATATTAGAACTCACCTCATGATCACTGTTGTAACGATCATTAACTTGAAGCAATCCCAATTTTACCTCAATATTAGTGCCTCCAACATTCATCTTATTCACTTTCTCAATGAAGGCTTCACTGTTACGATGGAATCGATCAACATCAAGCTCATTATGATATATCAAAACAAGTACTGCATCATAATATTGAATGACAAAATCGCGGCTGGGTGCTTCACTCAGTATAAGATCTATTAACATAGTGGTTGTATTGTTGAATTCTTTCTCATCCAGTAAAAGCTTAAGTTGAACATAGTTATTAAAACTTAAAATCACAAAGTACGATTGATTTGATCTCAATGTATTGAAATTTTCTTTAATATACTCATTGAAATACTTGCGATTATATAAACCTGAGTTTAAATCAGTATATGAAATTAATTGAATATTTCTATCTTTAACATAATATGAGCAAAGAAGATATGCAATGATTAGCAAAAGAATAAAAATCATACTTCCTACTAAAAACATTGTTTTATTGACTACTTGTTGGTAGTATGCCATGGAGTGAAAGATGATAAGTGTACCCATGCGTTCGTTTTGTATTTCTAATGGTACAAAGATTTGAAGAGAGGGTTCATCCAATTTATCTGACATACGGTAGATGAGCTTATCTGTTTTAAAAGCATCTAATTCATAGCGATCGAAAAATGTAATATCTGGATTGAGTTCAAATAAAAAGTTCGTTTCATCATACATATAAACATCTGCTAAAAGTATATTTGGATTACTTTCGATAACTCTTTTTAAGTTTTGCGGGCTAAATGCGTTATTAAAAGATGCAATGTTGTCAGCGCTAATGCCAACTTGAATCACATGCCCAAATCCATCTTTCACGTATCCATACTTATAGTACGCCTCACTTTCGCTTGCACGACGAATTTGATCTATTTTATAAGTCTCATCACTTTCTAAAAATTCACGCACAGGATGATCATCGGGTAAGCGCCATCCTATAAATTCTGAACTGGCGCTTTCAATTATTACACCTTCTGTGTTAAAAATAAAAACCTCATCGACTTTAGAACGTTCTTTATACTCTAAAATACGACCAGGGTTGTTTAAAATATCTTGAACGTGTTGTTCAAAACTTAAAAGCGATACTTCTAAACGATCATCAAGTAATTGATT
>CAYSBB010000140.1:0-2137 GCA_964429205.1 uncultured Erysipelothrix sp. | reverse complement strand
GTGGATCTTTTAAGGCATTTTTAAAAGACTCAAATTGATTGAGATTATAGTTTATTGCTAGGCCTAAACGACTTTTTGGTAAAAGATGTGTTTGGGCATTTATTAACTCTTCTTTTAATCGATCAAAAAGAGGTTCTAATTCTTCTAATCGTGCTTCTTGAAGAATCTCAAGGTCTGCATGTTTTTTCTGCAGTGCTCTATCACGCCTTAAAATAAGATTCATGGTGTTGAAGACTTTTGCACTGATTTGTGTACCTTGCGTTTTTTTCTTCATCACTTCAAGGGCTTCTTTTATTTTTCGGCGGCCATGTGCCATACATCCTACCTGTATCGCTTTATCAATGTTTTTATAAACACTGTAACCGTCTGTTTGAAGATAGCCTTTAAAGCCTTTTAAAAACTCTTCAGGATAATGGGCTGCTCTTCCTGGTTGATATTCATAGAGGATGATTTTATCATCATGTACACCACTTCTATATAACCACATGAAAGATTTTTTATTTGTGGATCCATCTTGATGATTTAAAACTTGAACAGTTGTCTCATCTGCATGGATGATATCTTTATCAATCAAATCTTTTTTCATCAGTTCGTAAAGTGGTTCTAAATATCGTTCACTTGTTTTTAATGCCCAGTTGGACATTGTTTGTCTTGATATGTTGGCACCAATGTTTTTAAAACTTTCTTCGATGCGATAGAGCGGAAGTGCTTTGGCATATTTATCATTTAAAATTGATGCGACAAGACTGGGCGTTGCAGGACTTTTATCTAAAAACTCATAACCTTTATATAACGTTTTAATATCATCTGTTCCATCATCTTTTTCTTTGCGATAAACAGGGTAAACATCTTTTTGAATGAAAAGTTCTGCAGGGACATAAATAAGTTTTTCTGTTTCTTTGGTACCTATGACCTCATATCCTTGGTCAATACATTCACTCATAATGTGTTCTGTTTCTTTGACTTCTAAATTTGGATTTGATTCTGTGAGTTTCTTACGGCCTTTTTTCTTACGTGTATAAGTAATGGTCTCTTCAGCAGGCTCCTCAACAGGTTCTTCTTCTATTTCTGCACTGATTTCTACTTCATCAAATAGTAGACTCATTTGTCCTTTTAAAAATTCAGTTTTTTCAGTTTTAGTTCCAAACAGTCTTTTTTGAAGTTGCTTAATAATTTCTTGGGCAAGATGTAAATCATTGTTTACTGATTTTAAATCTTGATTCAATGATTCAATTTCTTTATCTTTGGCCTGAGAAACTTCTTGTTCAGACACAAAAAAAGAAACAATTTCATCCTTTGACATTGTCTCTATATCTTCAATATTTAGCTGTTTCTTTTCTTGCGTTTTCATAAATATATTATACCATATATCGGTTAAAATATGTCAGTATTTTAGTCTAAATTACTTTGTTTTTCATCGGTCTAAAAGCTCTTTTTTGGTGAATATCTAAACCTTCAAGTAACCATCGAAATTGTTGAAAACTTAAGTTGAGTGTGAGTTCTTTATTTTCTTTTAACCATCGAAATTTGCCTGATTCTAGTCGTTTATAAAATAACCAAAATCCATTTCCATCCCAATAAAGAATCTTAATTTTATCCTTTAATCGATTACAGAATAAATATAAGTTTTTCTCAAAAGGATCAAGTTTCATTTCACTTGAAACTATCGCACTATACCCATCAATACCTTTACGTAAATCCGTTGCACCTAAAGCCATGTAAATCCCATCAATCTCATCAAGGTTAATGATCATCTTGAGTTGCTTTCAAAAGTATCTTCAATTGGGTTGAGCTAATATCTTCACTAACTTTCAATTTATATCCATTACTTTCGAAGATGAAATCACACTCACCATCAGCTTTAAAAACTACAGGTAAGAAAGTAGATGATTCATTTTTAAGTTTCCTTTTATAGACATAATAAGATGCCGCCGAAATTCCATTAAATTCACAATACTGCTCTAACGACATAACTTCAGAATCAAACCCTTTTACCAATTCAAACCACTCTTGCGTACTTCGTCTTTTACTCATTGTAATATCACCTCACGATTATTGTAGGGCAACAATGTGATGATTGGTAGACGGTTATTATTTGACGCTTACGGTTTTTTGTTATAAAAGAGTCTAAATATTT
>CAYSBB010000139.1:0-2220 GCA_964429205.1 uncultured Erysipelothrix sp. | reverse complement strand
AGAGGTGGAAAAATGAATAAAAAAGTGTTTAGCCTAGATTTCTTAGGTAATAATTTAACCGTTGAAACAGGCGAAATCGCTAAGCAGGCTGGAGGGTCTGTCTTAGTCCGTTATGAAGATACTGTAATCTTGTCTACTGCAACTGCAAGTAAACAAGCGAAAGACTTAGATTTCTTTCCTTTAACAGTACTATTTGAAGAAAAATTATACTCAGTCGGAAAGATCCCAGGTGGATTTTTACGTCGTGAAGGAAGACCCAGTGAGCATGCAACACTGACATCACGCTTAATTGACAGAACAATCCGTCCATTATTCGCAGATGGTTTCAGAAACGAAGTACAAGTGGTCAACACCGTACTTTCAGTTGATCATGATTACTCAGCAGATATGGCTGCGATGTTTGGGGCATCATTAGCACTTTGTGTTTCTGATATTCCTTTCAATGGTCCTATTGCAGGGGTTACAGTGGGTCTTATTGATGATGCACTTGTGATTAACCCGACAACTGAAGAACTTGAAAGATCTAAAATGCACTTAGTTGTTGCAGGTACAAAAGATGCCATCAACATGGTTGAAGCAGGGGCAGAAGAAGTCAGCGAAGAAAAATTCCTTGAAGCAATGCTCTTTGGACATGAGTACATCAAACAACTTTGTGATTTCCAATTAGAAATCGCAAAAGAAGTTGCGAAAGAAAAAGTTGAAATCAATCTATATGAAGTGCCAGAAGACATTTCAAATGATGTAAAGGCACTGGTTGAAGAAGACTTACGTAAAGCAGTCGCAATTGAAGGTAAATTAGAGCGCTACAATACAATCGATGAAGTCAAAGCCAAGGCAATTGAAGCTTTTGAAAATCGTGAGTATGAAAGTGACAAAGTAAAATCACAAACATTAAAATATGTAAAAGAAGTCACAGACGGTATTGTTGAAGATGAAGTCCGTCGTTTAATCTCAGTTGAGAAAGTCCGTCCTGATGGTCGTACACCCAAAGAGGTAAGACCTTTAAATTCACAAATTGACTTACTCAATCGTGTACACGGTAGTTCACTGTTTACACGTGGTGAAACGCAAGTTCTCTCAATCGCAACCTTAGGTGCCATGGGAGATACACAAATTATTGATGACTTAACAGAAGTTGAATCAAAACGCTTCATGCATCACTATAACTTCCCACCATACTCAGTAGGTGAAACAGGAAGAATGGGTGCACCAGGCCGTCGCGAGATTGGTCATGGGGCATTGGGTGAAAGAGCATTAAGCTACGTGCTACCAAGTATTGAAGAATTCCCTTATGCAATTCGTGTTGTTTCTGAAGTATTAGAATCAAATGGTTCTTCTTCACAAGCAAGTATCTGTGCTGGATCGATGGCACTGATGGCAGCGGGTGTTCCTATTACGGCACCTGTATCAGGCATCGCAATGGGTATGGTTCAATATGGTGATCACTATACCATCCTGACAGATATTCAAGGTATGGAAGACCACTTTGGAGACATGGACTTTAAAGTAGCAGGAACTGAAAAAGGAATTACAGCCTTACAAATGGATATTAAAGTAGAAGGACTCAATGAAGACATGCTTCGTGAGGCCCTCGAACAAGCCCATATTGGACGCCAAGAAATTATGGCAAATATGATGGCTACCATTTCTGAGCCAAGAGAAAATGTTGCGAAATATGCACCTAAGATTGCACAACTTAAAATTGATGTTGATAAGATTCGTGATGTTATTGGTACAGGTGGTAAAATCATCAACCAAATCATTGAAGATTCAGGCGATGTTAAGATTGACATTGAAGATGATGGTCGCGTTGTGATTTATCATACAGATCAAGACATGATTGATAAAGCAAAATCAATGATTGAAGATATCGTTAGAGAAGCGAAAGTTGGCGAAATTTACGATGCGAAAGTTGTTCGTATTGAAAAATTCGGTGCCTTCGTAGAACTCTTTAAAGGTACAGATGGTTTACTCCATATTTCAAAAATTGATCATAAGCGTATTGATAAAGTTGAAGATGTTATCAAACTTGGTGATATCGTTAAAGTCAAAGTTACAGAGATTGATGATCGTGGCCGCGTGAATGTGTCACGTAAAGCGCTCATTCCAAGACCTGAAAAACAAGAAAACAAAAAAGAAGATAAATAATAGCTAAAAAAAGCTCCATTCATTTGGAGCTTTTATGCTTTTGTCGCAATCCCATACGTAAAGATATGCTTG
>CAYSBB010000138.1:0-2239 GCA_964429205.1 uncultured Erysipelothrix sp. | reverse complement strand
ATGATATCTTCCATGGTCACAATACCTTTAGTGCCACCATATTCATCCGTAACCACTGCCATGTGTGACTTGTTATTTTGGAGTAGTTTTAAGAGTTTCGCGAGTTTGATGGTCTCATATACCCAAGTCACCGGTAAAATGATATCTTTTAAAGACTTATTTTTGTTTTTTGAATATAAATAATGGTGGAAATTTTTTTCAAGAAGAACACCGATGATATTGTCGATATGTCCTTCGTAAACTGGTAATCTAGAATATCCAGATTCCACAAAAAGTTGGTTTATTTTTTCATCGCCTGCATGAATGTCTACCGCAATAATATTTACCCTTGGTGTTAAGACATCAGTTACTTCAAGTTCATTAAATTCTACAGCTGATCGAATCAATTCTCCTTCATCTTCGTTAATGCCACCTTCTGTTTGTGCTTCATTAATAATGGTAATTAATTCTTCTTCTGTAATGGTATGATCTTCATTCACTTTGAATATTTTGGAAAGAAACTTTTTCCAGTAGGTAAAAAACAAATTAATGGGTGTTAAAATCCATATTAAAATTCTTAAAGCGGGTGTCGCAAACATCGCAAATTTCTCCGGTGATTCTTTTGCAAGACTTTTGGGTGATATTTCACCAAAGATTAAAATAATGATTGTGAGGAATATTGTTGAGATGGCAACGCCTGCTGAGCCATAGTAGTGTGTAAAAATCACAGTCGCAATGGAAGCTGCAGCAATATTAACGATATTGTTTCCAATGAGTATTGTTGAAAGTAGGGAATCATATTTGTCAGCAAGCAGTAATGTTGCTTGTGCTCTTTTGTTGCCATTTGTTGCCATGTTTTTGAGTCTTATTCTGTTAATCGCTGAAAAAGAAGTTTCGGCAGCAGAAAAATATGCTGATAAAATAACGAGTATTATTAAAATAATACTTAAAGTTGTAATATTCTTATCCATTTAATCAATCCTTTATATTCATTATTTTACCATAATAAATCAACTAAGAGTATGTGATTGTTTTTTTTAGTTTTGGACTTTTTTATGCTATTAATTATTATCTATTGTTGTGATAAACCTTAGAAAGACCCAATATAGATTATCCAATTGATATTATTATATTTGTTGGGATAAATTAGTAATGTTTAAAATCGGGGAAGTAGTGTAGAATCCTAGATGATTAAATCCTCGAATTTATAATTAGCTTATCTATTAATATAATTGTCGTGATTCTTACTAATTACCTGTAAATTAATGGTATAATATCGTTGATTAAAACAATGAGTAGAAAATATAGATTATACGATATTCATTAGGAGGAGCACTATGAAAATAATTACAGATACTGGATCATTAATTACTGAAGAAAGAGCCAAAGCGTTAGGCATTACTTTACTACCACTTCAAGTTACAGTCGCAGGTAAAAGCTATAGAGATTATTTGGAAATATCAGAAGGAGACTTTATTCAATTGGTTAAAACAGATTTTCCAACCTCGTCTCAACCAGCGATTGGAGAAATTTTAGATGCTTATGAAGATAAAGAAGAAGCATTACATATTGCAATGACATCAGGTCTTAGTGGTGCATATAGTTCTGCACATGGGTTAATTGTATCAGAGAACATTAAACATGTTACATTGTTTAATTCAAGAACTTTAGCCGGACCCCAACAATACCTTGTTGAATTAGCGGTAAAGTTAAACAATGAAGGAAAATCAGTTGAAGAGATTGTTAAAAGAATGGAATACAGCCATTCTAGTTGTCAATCATTTCTAATTCCTAATGATTTTGATTATTTAAAAAGAGGTGGAAGATTATCACCTTTAGCCGCTACATTTGGTGCATTAATTAGAATTAAACCGATCGTTACACAAGTTGAAGGCGGCGAAAAACTTGAGAAGTTTGGGTTTAAACGAACATGGGGAAATGCACTCAAAGAAATTGTTAAACATATGGTAAAAAATGGTGTTTCTGATCAACATAAAATTTATATTTTACATGCTGAAAATGAAGAGGGTGCTTTACTCGCAAAATCAATCGTTAATGAACATATTTCTAATGCAGATATAGAAATTATGACTTTAACCCCTGCAATGGTTACCCAAGGTGGACCTAATTTAGTCGCAGTACAATATATTAGAAAAGATCCTGAAGTAGGCTCACTCTAAATTATATAAAATGGTGCTAGAATTAAAATAGGAGAAGTCAAACATAGAGTTTCTTAATCGGTTATAATGAATATAACAAG
>CAYSBB010000137.1:0-2313 GCA_964429205.1 uncultured Erysipelothrix sp. | reverse complement strand
TACAACATTGAAAGGACCTTACCTGTCCTTATTTTCTTAGATGAAAAAGGTGAGGAAAAAGGACGACTTATTGGTGAAATTTCTAAAAAGAAACTCAAGAAATATATGGAGGCATTATGAAACATATAAAGAAAGTGTTACTTGTATTTGGTTTACTCTTATTAATTTTACCCATAAAAGCCGAGAACACAATCAATGTTCATTTATTTTATTCAGAAACTTGTCCACATTGTTCAAATGAGATCGCATGGCTTGATAAAACTTATAAGAAAGATACAAATGTAAACTTAATGTACTATGAAGTATCTGAGTTAGAGAATCAAGTTTACTTCTTAGAAGTACAAGAACTTCTAAACACACCCGCAAGAGGTGTCCCTTACTTGGTGATTGAAGATAAAGTCTTTGTGGGATATCTGGAAGGATATACCGATATTGAAATTAAAAATAAAATAGATACACTTAAAAAAGAAGGGTATCATGACCCTCTATCATCTTTAGATTCATATCAAAAACCCATCATTCAAGAAGATAAAAACTTCAAGGTACCACTTCTTGGAGAAATCACAGCCAAAACCGTATCCCTACCCTTACTTGCGGGTGTGATGGGTTTGGTAGACGGGTTTAATCCTTGTGCGATGTGGGTCCTTGTCTTTTTAATTTCTATGATG
This sequence comes from uncultured Erysipelothrix sp., assembly GCA_964429205.1. Taxonomy (GTDB): domain Bacteria; phylum Bacillota_I; class Bacilli_A; order Erysipelotrichales; family Erysipelotrichaceae; genus Erysipelothrix. The sequence goes on along the minus strand of CAYSBB010000137.1, from coordinate 1,645 downwards.
CTTCAAACACAAGATAGAAAACGGATGTGGCTTTTGGGATTACTCTTTATCCTTACATCAGGCTTTGTCTATTATCTGTTTATGTTTGGATGGCTCAATGTGGCAGTCATTTTATCAAAAATGAAAATGATTCAAATATTGATCGCATGCTCCGCCCTTGGTTTTGGACTCTATCACATTGTAAAATACATCAAAACCTTCAACGAACAAGGGTGTGATGTGATCGATGACAAACGAAGACATAAGATTATTGATAAAGTGAAAGCAATCACTGACTCTAAATCACTTTTAATCGCAAGTCTTTCAATCGTTACCTTGGCCATCTTAATCAACATCTTTGAACTCATGTGTTCTTTGGGTTTACCAGTGATCTTTACACAAATTCTCTCACTCAACAATCTTTCCTTCTGGCAAAACCAAATATACTTACTCATTTATATTTTCTTTTTTATCATTGATGATCTCATCATCTTCTTTATCGCCATGAAAACTTTGAAGATAAAAGCCATTTCAAATCGCTACGCAAAAATATCCAGCCTCATTGGTGGCATTATTATGCTGGTGATTGGGATCTTGATGCTTCTAAAACCTGAGTGGCTCATGTTAAATTTTTAATCACCTAAAAAAAATAAGACTTTTGTCTTATTTTCTTTTGATTTTAGCATAATTAATATTTTTTATATGATGTTTCTTTAAGAAGTTTTTGAGTTTATCAGAACATAAGATTTCTAACTCTTTTTGTCTTAAAGTATTGTATGAAGAAATTTCTTGTAAGAAAGTATCATCTTCATAACCAGGATGGACCATAAACTCAATCAAACCATTAAAACGGTTCATCGTATCTTGAAGGTATTCAAGGGTCGCATATTCACCATAAAACCCAAGATCTGCTTTGACTTCTGTAGGTAAGTTATCACGCACAGAACGTAACGGCAGTTTAAATTCACGGGATAAACGACGCACCACTTTATGCAGTCTATCATCCAAATGTACATGATGGTGTGAATCGATATGGGTTAAATCGAAATATTGTTTCAAGCGGTTGAGTTGGGCTTTCCACTCATCATAAAGTTCTTTCAAATCAATGTTGTCATCCAGTGTATCGGGCTTATACTTAAAGAAACCTTGATCATCGACCAAAGTTTTATGAGTATCTAAAAGTGGCTCACGTGTTGTTAAGACAAGGTGTGCGCCAACGCCTAAGTTTGGATGGGAAGACGCAAGATCTGCCGCTTCAATCAATAGTTTCTCATCACAATTTCCTAAAATTGTTGTGGAATTTACCACACCCAATTCATGTGCTTCAATGATTGCGCGGGTGATCCCACTTGTAAGCGCAAAATCATCCGCATTAAATATCACTCTTTTTATCATGTATTGTTACCTCTATGTTTTTCTAATAATTTTTTTGCGTGTTCTTTTGAAACAGGTTTACTGAAATAGAATCCTTGAATGGTATTAATCTTCAGTGCTTGAAGTGCTTCAAGTTGGGCTTCTGTTTCAACCCCTTCCGCAACTGTTTTCAGTTTCATCTTTTGGGCAATGTCTGTAATCCCTTGAATCATCACACCATCTTCAAACATGGTATCCACAAAAGATTTATCAATCTTAAGAACATCCACTTCTAAAGATTGTAAAGTCGATA
>CAYSBB010000136.1:0-2341 GCA_964429205.1 uncultured Erysipelothrix sp. | reverse complement strand
AATTCAACAAAGACCAGACAGATTTTATTAACTGTGTGGCTTGGAGAAATCAAGCTGATTTTATCGGCAATTACATTAAAAAAGGGGCACTCCTTGGTATCGATGGTCGCATCGAAACAGGAAGCTATGAAGACCAAACAGGTCGCAAGGTAAATACATTTACTGTTGTGGCTGAGTCAGTTCAAGCTTTAGAACCAAGAGGTCAAAGAGTGACAGGTTTCCAACAACAGGAACCTTCATTCCAACAACAAGAACCCCCAGCATTCTCTCAACCTGCTCCAGCACCAAGCTATGAGCAAAATTACGAAGAAGATGATGCGCCAACACTTGATATAACCAATGACGATCTTCCATTCTAAATTAAGAAAGGAACACTAACATGTCATACAGAAAATTTCGTGGACCAAGACGTAAAGTTTGCTACTTCACAAAAAACAATGTGAAATATATCGACTATAAAGATATCGAACTTCTCAAACGTTTTATTGGTTCAAATGGAAAAATTATTCCAAGACGCGTAACTGGAACACGTGCTAAATACCAACGTCCGCTTGCAATTGCAATCAAGCGTGCACGTCAAATGGCTTTAATTCCATACGTAACAGAAAATTAATAAAAAAAGCCTCTCTATTTCAGGGAGGCTTTAGTTTTAGGGAGACACTTATGAAACAAACCACACGATCCATGACACATGGTGCTATTACTGCAGCACTCACCGTGGTCTTACTTTTGGTAGACCGCATGCTGGCTGGTTTTCTCATGTCATTTCTTCCCCTACCCTTAATCATTTATGGCTTATACTATCCACTCAACCAAAGCATCATTACCTATGTTGTTACTGTGTTACTTGTGATGATCATACCAGGACAACTCCCCACAACCATCATGATGATTACTTATGGGTTTGTGGGACTTGTTTATATATGGGCACATAAGAAAGATGTATCAGATAACATTAAGTTTTTCATTGTCTTTTTAGGAAACTTCATCAACTATTTCATCATGATGAAATTCTTTGGCAGCTTTTTTGGTATGGAATTTAATTTATTAATCACACAAGTTCAAGGGTTCTTAAAGTTTTTAAGCCCAAGCCTTGTGAAGGTACTTGCGATGATTATCGTTTTATTCACCATTGCACTGGAAACAGTCATCATATTTTTAAGTGCAAGACAGCTTACATACCTGATGAAACGTCATAGAAAATAAGATTTTTCTATGGTAAAATGAATGAGTCATAGGGGGTATTTCAATGGAACGATTTGATAAATACAAAACCCAACTGCTCGTACTTGGCGTAGCGGAACTTGTTGTTTTAATCTTTGCACAACTATTTATGAAACAACAAATCATCCTCATCCAGTATGGGATTATATTAATCAATCTACTTTTAGTCTTCGTGTTCTTTACCATTATGGTGCGCTCATACAGACAGCGCGTCTTAAGTGTCACAAGAACCCTTGGAAAAGAAAGTGGAGAAGCCTTTGCGTTTGCGCGCTTGGGTATTTTGACGTATGACGACAGCCTTAACATCACTTGGATGAGTGAAGTCTTTGATGACTATGACCTCAATAAAATCGGAGAACCCGTCCTTGAAGTGTTCCCCAACTTAGCACCAGCCATTGGTGACTTAAAGTTAGAAGTCTTTATTGAAGTCAATGATGTCATCTTCAGAGCATCACACCTCTCATCAAAAGGTGTCATCGTCTTTCAAGAACAAACAGAAGTCGGTCAACTTCATAAAAAACTTGCGGACAGCTCTGTTGTCTTAGGCTTTGCGTACTTAGATAACTACGAAGAAACAACAGCCTACGAGGAAGAACAAACCATTGCGAAAATGGACACCAACATTCGAGAAGCAGTTGTGAAGTGGGCCAATCAGAATCATGTGATGATCAGGCGCCTTCGTCCAGATCGATACTTGTTATTATTAAATGATAAAATATTCAAAAAGATTGAAAGTGAAAACTTCAACATCTTAAACACGGTTCGCACAGAAGCATCCAAAATAGATGCGCGCATTACATTATCCATGTCATTTGCGAGAAAGAGCGAAAACTACAAAGAACTTGAAGAAATGGCAATCTCTGCCTTAGAGCTTGCGCAATCACGCGGTGGTGATCAAGTTGCGATCAACACTAAAAATGAATCCATGCGCTACTACGGTGGAAGTGTTGAAGCCGTGGAGAAACGCTCGAAAGTACGTGTGCGTATGATGGCGCAAAACTTGGGCGAACTCATTTCAAAATCAAGAAACGTGTTAATCGTTGGACATCGTATGATGGACTTTGACTGTATGGGTAGTGCTTTAGGTATCAGTGCCATTGTCAGTGCCTATCATAAA
>CAYSBB010000135.1:0-2419 GCA_964429205.1 uncultured Erysipelothrix sp. | reverse complement strand
ATCAGTAAAATCATCAAGGTTTGCATACGCTCTTTTAAACGAGATATCATAAACGCCAAGGGATATCCTATGAGTAATGAAATCACGGTTGTGATCCCTGCGATTTTTAAAGATTGAATGAGTACTGCCACAAAGACAGGATCAAAGAATTTTTTAAAGTGATCTAAAGTAAATTTAATTTGAACCACTTCATTCATATCAGGACTACTGAACGCGTAATATACAATCAGTAACATCGGGACAACAAGAAATAAAGTGATCCACATAATATAAGGAATGACTAATTTTTTATATGTTCTCATCAGTACGCCTCCATCTTGGACATGACATGAATGTCTTCAGGATGGAAGAAAATACCCACTGTTTTCCCTTCTTCTGTTAAGTCTGTTGAGTGAATGATAAACTCACGGGTCTCAGTCTTCACCACAATCTCGTAATGAACCCCTTTAAATAAAATAGAATCCACAACACCCACAAGTTTTCCCTCTTCAACAGACACAACATCCAAGTCTTCAGGTCTAAACACAATATCAACATCTTCATTTTCTTCAAATCCAAAGTCAACACATTCGAAGTTCTGTCCATCAAATGATACGAGTCGATCTTCAATCATAGTACCTTCTAAGATATTTGAAGCCCCAATAAAGTCCGCCACAAAGCGGTTTTCAGGTTCATTATAAATATCCATGGGTGTTCCAATTTGTTGGATCTCCCCTTCATTTAAGACCACGATTTTATCTGACATGGTCAAGGCTTCTTCTTGGTCATGGGTTACATAGATAAAGGTAATCCCAACATCTTGTTGGATTGCTTTTAATTCATGTTGCATTTCTTTTCTAAGTTTTAAATCAAGTGCGCCTAAAGGCTCATCAAGAAGTAGCACCATGGGCTCATTCACAAGTGCACGCGCAATCGCAATACGTTGTTGTTGGCCTCCAGAAAGTTGAGAAATATCACGAGACTCAAAACCTACAAGTCCCACAAGTTTGAGCATTCTTTTTACTTTTTGATCAATCACTTCTTTTGCTTCTTTTTTGATTTTTAATCCAAAAGCAATATTATCATACACATTCATATGAGGAAATAAGGCATAACGTTGAAAGACTGTATTGAGTTCTCTTTTATGGGCTGGAAGACTAGAAATCTCAATCCCATCAAAATAAACTTCACCAGAATTGGCTTCTAAAAATCCACCCAAAATTCTAAGCAGTGTTGTTTTTCCACAGCCAGAAGGCCCCAGTAATGTCACAAATTCGTTTTCATAAATATCTAAATTGATGCCTTTTAAAACCAAAGTATCATCAAAACTTTTCACAATGTTTTTAAATTCTATTAATGCGTTCATCTTCTGCTCCTTTTAAAATATGGGTGGGGTACAAACCCACAGTACTTTCGCCACTTGTTTATGTTCATTCACAAGCTTGTGTGTTTCTTGTCCAGTGATATAAAAAGTCTGTCCTTTTTTCATAACTTTCTTTTCATCACCATACATTAATGTCACTTTTCCTTCTAATACATACGCAAACTCTTCACCTTCATGCGGCAAGATTTCATCAGACGATCCACCTGATTGTATTTCAAGTAGGATGGGTTCCATTTCATTCTTTTGTGCATTGGGAATCACCCAAGTCACTTTTGTATCTTCTCTATCATCCACAAAGAAATCTGCTTCAGTAAAGACTACTTGTTCAGATGATGTCTCTTTAAAAAACTCAGACATATCCATCCCCAAAGCTTCCACAATATCACTCAATGTTGATATGGAAGGTGAAGTAATGTCATTTTCTATTTGAGATAAGAACCCTTTTGAAAGTTCACAACGACTCGCAAGCTCTTCTAAAGTCAATCCATTTTGATTGCGATATTTTCTTAACTTTTTACCAATTTCCATGAAACTCACCTGTTTACCTTTACTAAACTAAAAGATTACGTACGTTAAACTCAATGTAATTATACACAGTATTTTTTTTTATTCAAGTGATACAAACTAAGTTTTTAAAATTAATTTTCACAGGGTCTATCTCATTAGAAAAAGCGTGCTTTAAGGATATAAAAAAAAGATAATCTATAAAATAAATTATCTCCTTACATCTATTATATGCTATTTTCTTACAACACTTAATTAAAATGACTGTTTCATGTTTTCAAACATCCCAATTTTAAACAAAAAAACAACCCGCGTTTCACTTTGGGTTGTTCTGAATTGAAATCAATTATGCATTCTCAATGAATTTAATCATTGCTGGTTTTGGTAAGAATCCTGTACGGTTTACGGGTTTACCATCTTTGAATAAAATTAATGTAGGGATGGACATCACATCAAATCTTTGTGCGAGTTCGCCATCTGCATCTACGTCAACTTTAACAATTTTAACTTTATCTTGCATTTCTTCTTGTACATCTTTAAGAATTGGGGTAA
>CAYSBB010000134.1:0-2433 GCA_964429205.1 uncultured Erysipelothrix sp. | reverse complement strand
CTTATATCTGTTCCACCAGAGTAAATAATAGTTTTTGCGATAATCTTTGCGTATTTTTCTGACTTGGCTTTTAAGGAAAGATTATTGTCACTTTGCTTATATAAATCCATATATTTATTAACAAGATGTAACATATTAAAGTGGTGACTTTTTAATGGATTTCTTAAATCGATAACAGATACTTTATATCCATAATATTTTTCTGCGATTGTTGCATAATTTCTAAATAAATCACCCTTTGTGTCTGTGGTCATAAAAGACATACCAGTAGCACATGCATATTCTAAATTGGGATAAAGGAAGTAGGCAGTTTTACCTACTCCCGCTGATCCTATCATGAGTGTATTCACATCAGTATCATCTACGATCGCAAATGTTTTGCCACGTTTGTTTTTGTATCCGAGTATCACACCTTGTATGTTTGGTTTCTTTTTATTATTTCGCCATTTAGCTGGAGTAAAGGGAACGATATTAAATGATTTTTCAATATCTTTATTACTTGCGAATCTTGCTGTACCATGTTGGCCATCACCAACACGCTTACTTTTAATAGTGTTAAGGTTATAGTTCTTATTTGAAATGATGATAATTATTAATAAGAATAATCCGATTAAACTTAGTATTATAATGGCTTCTTTATTCATGATAATTTCCTTTGAAAAAGCCTTCTATTATAAATATATAACTTTTTGGAATACATTTAAAAGCCTTATTAGTAAATTCATTCATAAGTTATGTCATCGTATCCATAATTCAGTTCATACTCATCAACAGGATCAATATATTCCATAATAATTCCAAGCGCTTCCTCATAACTATTAGAGCTCATAACACGTTTACTCATTTCATTTGCTTCTTCATAGTATCCTTCTTTTTTGAGTGATTTTGATGCAATTCCAATTAAATTAAAGATGTTGCCATCGGCTCCAATAATTGGTGATTTTGGTTTAATAAAGTTTTCTTTCATTTTGATTTTTCCTTTCCTCTAAGCATAAAAAAACATGAGTATAGACAAGTGAATTTGTAAAACTCATGAGGTGTTTAATAATATTTAATTTGTCTTCTTTTGAGTGAAATGTTCTTTTCTTAAATAAGTCATAAATCTGTGATAAATGATAAGTCATATTTTGTATATTTTTATTCACATTTATGTAGATATGGTAATTGTTTTTTTCATTTAGGCGTTCTTTTAATTCATCAATTGTAAGGCTAGTTTCTAGATGTGTAAATTGTTGAAGAATTAGTTTAGATGAAAGTGTTGCTGTTTCAAAAAGTGCTTTATAGGTATATCTACTTACAGGTTCATGTTCTTTATATGAATATATGAATCTTGAAAAAGATTTACTCAATTCGTTGTAAGTAACGTCTCTTAATTCAAAAGTTTCTTTTAAAACATCATGGGTTAAACTATCATAAAGTTTCATTGCTGGTTCATTAAAACCTGGTTCTGCAGGAAGTCCTTTAGAAAACTTTAAGTCTTCATTATAATCTTTAAAAGTGGAAGGTGAGATGACCACTTGATATTCTTTATCTTTAAGTTTCTCTTCAATGTTGTAACTTGCTTCAAGTCCTGGTAAATCATTATCAAGACAAAGATGCACTTCTTTTAATTGTGAATAATCTTTTAAAAGACGAGGGATTGCAATATCACTTAAGCCACATAATGCTACGTAAGAATGAGCACCCCAATTATCTTTATTCAGTGCAATATATGACATTAAATCAATGGGTGATTCAAAAACATAGAGTTTACTACTTCTACCTATAAAGTTAAATGAATATTCAGACTGTGACCCAGTTTCATTGTATAAGACCCTAAACTTTGAATCATGAGTATTACGTTTATGAATATGCTTGATTTCACCAACTTTATCTTTACCAATAAAAAGTACATTGTCTGTTTTATCTTCTTGGTAAATTAAACCATTATTCATGAAGGTTCTAATAACTTCTTTATCTAGATTTCTAAAGTGATGGAGATAGAAAAAGGCTTTATCATTCGAATAAGCCTTAGTTGGTATTTTAAATTGTACTTCTTGTGGATTGTCATTTTCATGAATTTTTAAACTATCATAATTTTCAGTAATAAAATTTATTGCCTTGATATCATTCATTCCAAAGAAAATTCTTAAAAATTCTAGTGGTAGTCCACCTCGAGATGCAGAATGTTGATACCACATGTTTCTATCAAACTCTATGGAGTTATGCTGAGTCCATTTATATTTTTTGCCTTTCTTTATAACCGGTTCATTAAGTGCATGAAGTAAACCAATCATATCTACTTGATTGGCTTTGTATTTAGTAATCATTTTAAGATCCTCCTTAATCATCTTTATGTTGGCCAAGTGCCATTTTCTTTCTTTTAATATTTTTATATATTTCTTTATCTATATGATAGTTTTTAGCATTTTCAATCATTTTGGATTCAAACAT
>CAYSBB010000133.1:0-2447 GCA_964429205.1 uncultured Erysipelothrix sp. | reverse complement strand
TTTCACGAACTGGTTCTTGAATGTATGAGTCAACTGCATCCATAAGTTCTAGGATACGGCCTTCCCATGCTTCGTCGCCTTCTAATGCTTTTAATGCTGATCCACGAATAACTGGAGCATCATCGCCATCGTATCCGTTTTCTGAAAGTAATTCACGTACTTCCATTTCAACTAAGTCGATTAACTCTTCGTCATCAACCATGTCGCATTTGTTTAGGAATACAACGAATTGTGGAACACCTAATTGACGTGCAAGTAAGATGTGCTCACGTGTTTGTGGCATTGGGCCATCTGTAGCTGATACTACTAAGATTGCACCGTCCATTTGTGCAGCACCTGTGATCATGTTTTTAACATAGTCCGCGTGACCTGGGCAGTCAACGTGTGCGTAGTGACGTGTATCTGTTTCGTATTCTACGTGTGAAGTTGAGATTGTGATTCCACGTTCTCTTTCTTCTGGTGCCTTATCAATCATATCGTATGCTGATGCTTCTGCACCACCTTTTTTTGCTAATACGTTTGTAATCGCAGCTGTTAATGTTGTTTTACCGTGGTCTACGTGACCTAATGTTCCAACGTTAACGTGTGATTTCGAACGATCAAATTGTTGTTTTGACATATGCAATAATCCTCCTATTTCAATTTAAACATTGCTATCAACTATATTTTAGTGTAAAGAAACACTAAAATCAACATAATAACTAATAATTAGTCTTTTTTCTTGGAAACTGTTTCAGCAATACTCTTAGGTACATCACCATAGTGGTCAAACTGCATTGAGCTTGTTCCACGTCCTTGGGTGAATGAACGTAAGTCTGTCGCATAACCGCTCATTTCTGAAAGTGGGATAAATGCTTTAACAATTACTGCATTACCTCTTTCTTCTTGTTCACGGATTTGTCCACGACGGGATGAAACGTCTCCCATAACTGCTCCAAGATACTCATCTGGTGCAGTGATTTCTACAGCCATGATTGGCTCTAGAAGTACTGGCGAACATTTTTTAGCCGCCTCTTTGAAGGCCATACTTGCCGCAATCTTATACGCCATTTCACTGGAGTCAACATCGTGTGATGATCCATCGAATAATGTCGCTTTGATATCAATTACTGGGTATCCAGCAATTAAACCATTTTCAAGTGCCGCTTCAAGTCCTTCTGCTGCTGGTTTAATAAATTCACGAGGAACTGTTCCACCAACAACTTTATCCACAAACTCAAATCCTTTTCCAGGGTTTGGTTCGAATTTAAACCATACGTGACCGTATTGTCCACGACCACCTGATTGACGAATGAATTTACCTTCACATTCCGCTTCTTGACGGATTGTTTCACGGTATGCAACTTGAGGCGCACCAATGTTTGCTTCAACTTTAAATTCACGTTTCAAACGATCCACAAGAATGTCTAAGTGTAACTCACCCATTCCAGCAATGATTGTTTGTCCTGTTTCTTCATCTGTATATGTTTTAAATGTTGGATCTTCTTCTGCAAGTTTTGCAAGTGCAAGTCCCATCTTGTCTTGGTCACCTCTTGATTTAGGTTCAACCGCAACGTTGATAACTGGCTCTGGGAATTTCATGGATTCTAAGATAATTGGATTCTTTTCATCACAAAGTGTATCCCCTGTACCTGTATCTTTAAGACCTACTGCAGCTGCAATTTCACCTGCATATACTGCATCAATATCTTCACGGTGGTTCGCATGCATTTGCATTAAGCGACCGAAACGTTCGCGTTTACGTTTCACTGAGTTATAAACGCTTGTTCCTGACTCAGCAACACCTGAGTACACACGGAAGTATGTTAGACGACCAACAAATGGGTCTGTCATAACTTTAAATGCGAGTGCTGATAAAGGTGCATCATCTGAAGTTTCTCTTTCAGCTGGTGTTTCTTCATCCATCTCTGTACCTGTAACGTTTGGAATATCGATTGGTGATGGTAGGTATTCAACCATTGCATCAAGCATTGCGATAACACCTTTGTTACGGTAAGCTGCCCCACATAATACTGGGAAGAATTCACCTGATAATACTGCTGCACGGATTGCCGCTTTAATAGCATCAACAGTTGGTTCTTCACCTTCTAAGATTGTCATCATGAAGTCTTCGTCAAAATCAGCGATCATTTCGAAGAGTTCTTGACGTGCTAATTCAACATCATCTAAGAATTCTGCCGGAATATCCACAATGTCATCTGACTTTTGTGTAACATCCGCAAACATATGTGCTTTTTGTTCAACAATATCGATTAAACCATCGAATTTGTCTTCAGCACCGATTGGAAGTTGAATTGGTGCAGCTTTTGCACCCAATCTGTGTGTGATTGTATTGGCTGCCATCTGGAAGTCTGCTCCAGTAGCATCCATTTTGTTAATAAATACGATTCTAGGAACGTTATATTTTGTAGCTTGACGCCAAACTGTTTCAGTTTGTGGTTCTACTC
>CAYSBB010000132.1:0-2457 GCA_964429205.1 uncultured Erysipelothrix sp. | reverse complement strand
TATAATACAAACATGGTGATAAAAATATGAAAGAAAAAACAATCATAACAAACTCGTTAGAAGAAACAATGGACATTGCAAAAGCATTTATGGATGAAATTCATTCAGGATGCGTTGTGTCCTTAATTGGAGATTTAGGTGTGGGTAAAACAGCCTTCACAAAAGGAGTCGGAAAATCATTAGGGATTGAAGAAACAATATCAAGCCCTACTTTTACACTTTTAAAAGAGTATGAGGGAAGACTCAAACTCAAGCACATTGATGCTTATCGTTTAGAGAATGCGGACTCCAGTGCGCTTGCTTTATATGACTTAATGGATGATGATGCCGTCATTATGATTGAATGGAGTAACTATATTGATGATTTAGTACCAGATTACGTCATTCATATTGATTATTTAGATGAAAACAAACGAAAAATAACAATTCAAGGAGAAAATTTATGAACACATTGATCATTGATTCTTCAAATAAATATTTAGCAGTTGGGATTGTGGTTGATGGCCAAATTGTTTCAAAAAAACAAGACATCCTCAAACAAAAACAGTCTGAATACCTGATTACTTATGTTCAAGATGTCTTAAAAGAGGCGGAATTAGACCGTTTAGATATTGATTCTATCGTATTAACAGATGGACCTGGGAGTTATACTGGGATGCGTATTGCGATGACTTTTGCGAAAGTTTTTGCGCTCACAAAACCGATACAACTCTATACACTCAACACACTTTTATCACTCACACAAGAAAAAAATGGCTTTGTCTTTTTAGATGCCCGTTCTAAACGCACTTTTGGCGCATTTTTAGAAAATGGCAAGCTAAAAGATGAGAAAGTCTATACTTTAGATGAAATTAAAGAAATTAATGTTCCTTTATGTGGCGATGTAGAACTCTTAGGAAAAGATGCTCAAGAAGTTGATGTTGTGGGTAATATTTTAGCCCAAAAGGACGCATGGGAAGAAGTAAAAGACCCTAATTTACTCTCACCAAGGTATGCATAAATGATACGAGAAATGAGAATTGATGATGTGATTCGTGTTTATGAGATTGATCAAAATGATCTTAAGTCTAATTGGAGTGAAAATCTCTATCGATTTGAACTTATAGACATCAACACGCGCGCATTTGTGTATGAGGAAGATGAAAAAGTTTTAGGATTTATCATTGCAAAATATATCGGTGATACATCAGACTTGCTTCAAATTGCGGTCGATATAGCGCATAAACAAATGAAAATTGGGAAGAAACTCTTAAATTATTGTATTGAGCAACTTAAAAAAGAAGGAGTCAAAGAGATGATTTTAGAAGTGGGTGCTGAGAATTCTGAAGCCATCAGATTTTATAAGGGTTTTAAATTTGAATACGTAAATTTAAGAAAAAATTACTATGGTCGTGGTAAAGATGCGATCTTAATGAAATTAAGGATGAGATAATATGTTAATTTGTGCAATAGAAACAAGCTGTGATGAAACATCCGTCGCTTTTATTAAGGATGGAGAAGTTTTAAGTAACTCCGTGGCATCACAAATTGATGTCCATAAACAATATGGTGGTGTTTTTCCAGAAGTGGCATCACGCTTACACTTGGAAAACATTAACTTTGTGATTGAAGATGCTTTAGAAAAGGCAAATGTATCATTAAGTGATGTTGAAATTGTGGCGGTAACACAAGGCCCTGGTCTTATTGGGTCACTACACGTGGGTGTGATGGCAGCGAAGACCTTAGCCTTTAGTTTGGACGTCCCGCTTGTGCCTGTACACCATATTGCAGGGCATATATACGCCAATAAGCTCAGTGGAGAGCTTACATACCCTTTACTCTCTTTAGTGGTATCTGGTGGCCATACAGAGCTTGTCTATATGAAATCTGAGTTTCAATTTGAAATCTTAGGTCAAACACAAGACGATGCGGTCGGGGAAGCCTATGATAAAGTAGCCCGTCAAATGGGACTTGAATATCCTGGGGGTCCTGTGATTGATAAACTGGCTAAAAAAGGTAAGAAAAACTATGTTTTACCAAAAGTGAAATTAGAGAATCCTTTAGATTTCTCATTTTCTGGTCTTAAAAGTGCGATAAGACAACTGATGTTACGAGAAGAAAGAAATGAAAGAGCACTCATTGTAGAAGATCTGGCTTATGCATTTCAAGAAAGTGCTGTATATGAGCTGATGAAGCGCGTGCGTTATGCACTGGATACATATGATGTGAAGACCTTAGCCTTAGCCGGTGGAGTAGCGGCAAACTCAAGACTTCGAGAAGAAATTACAAAATTAAATGATAATTATGAAGATTTACAAGTCTTGATTCCACCCCTTTGGGCCTGTATGGATCAAGCTGCCATGATTGGACTTGCGGCTGAAGAGTATATTAAACATGATGTTTATGGTGATTGTGAAATAAGCGCACTTTCTAACAAGCGCTTACCATCTTATTAATATTTTCACATTTATAAAATTG
>CAYSBB010000131.1:0-2503 GCA_964429205.1 uncultured Erysipelothrix sp. | reverse complement strand
TGAAAAGACGTTTTTTTTATTTTAATGAACCACTATTATTTGCGATTAAAGTACTGTATAGAAACAAGACATCTTGATCTTTAAAATCAATCATTTCAAATACTTTATCACTTGTGATATATCGCAAATCAATCAAGGTGATTTTTTTATAGGACTGTGCTAAAAGTGGTGCGATACTACTTCCAAATGAATCTCTAAAAAGTAACAACTCTTCATCATTTAACGCATTTGGATTATTAATTTCAACCAGTGCCATCGCCCCATTTAAGAATACATCATATTGATCTAAACTAAACTTTTTGTCAGGGGTATATACACTATCACTCAAATCATCTTCTAAGTAATCTACTTGAAGCATGTCAAGTTTATCGCTGGTAAGATAAATAATCTTATCATGATCATCTTTCAAAGATGCTTGATTATAGTAAACACCATAAAAAGGGTCAATCACTTGTTTTGTGTACTGATCATCCACATAAGACACACCCATAGATTCAACGAGATGTTTAGAAAGTTCTAAAATATTTTCTTGTTTCCAGTGCGTATCAGTTTTATAGTAGTCATTAAGCGTAAGATAAGCATTTAAGTCAATTTTATTAGCTAAAATATTAGAATCTATTATTTTCATCATTTTAGTATAATCTACCGTTTGATACCATTTACTTTCCACAAAGGTTTCCTTTTGAGGAATCATTGCATAATATGCTTTCTGTCCATCATTTAAATGCCCAGTAATATTGTTGATGCGTGCACTGAAGTTTTCAAGACTTTTCTCATTCAATCCCTTTTCTTTCTTAAAGATTGAATCATGCCAAACATATACATCATGATTATCAAGTTGGTTGAATAAAATCTGACTACTGTTTACTTGAAGCTTTTTAAAAGCATCTCTAAAAATAAATTGATCAACAGCATAAACCTCAAAATCATCCATCATTTTCTTACTGAAAAAATCCTTAAGATTTATCTTTGGAAACTGTTGCAGTTTTCTTCTTTCACTCATACTGACATCCCCATCTTTTTTCACAAGATTCATCATTGAAAGACATATAAACACTGCAACCGTCACATATGTACTTAATTTATTTTTCATAATTACCTCTAGAATCTAAAATATAGAAATGGATTAAAGGATGCATCCACTAAATACGCTGTGCAAAGCAGTAAAAGTGTGGGATAAACGATGGTTTCGATATAAGGATAAAAACTTAGCTTGTTGTATTTATTCTTCAAATTCTTAAGTAGTGGTGTGCTTACGATGAGTGATACCACCAATAACACAAAGTTACTTCTTAGTGTATAAAGTGTTTCAACAGAAACAAAATCTAAATGATTGAAGCCAAACATACTTTTTAAATTAAGCAGCACTTCTTGCATTGAACCTGCATTAAAGATGGCAAAGCCAATGACGATGAAAAATGATGCATAAATATATTTAAAAACTTTTGTATTATTTAAGAAGTTTAATAAGTATTTCTTTTCAAAAAGCAACACAAGCGCGAAATACAAACCCCAAATAATGAAGTTCCAAGAAGCACCATGCCAAAGTCCTGTTAAAAACCACACCACAAACAAATTACGAATATACTTTATTTTACTGACGCGATTTCCACCCAGTGGAATATAAACATAATCTTTAAAAAATGATGATAAAGACATATGCCAACGACGCCAAAAATCAGTGATCGACGTTGCGATGAGTGGATAATTGAAGTTTTCCAAGAAATGAAAACCCAACATTAAACCAAGCCCAATGGCCATATCGCTATAAGCGCTGAAGTCAAAGTATATCTGTAAGGTAAAGCCTATGGCTTTAAGCCAGAACGAAAGGACACTTTGAACCACGAGGTTTTCTAAAGATAAAACCCATGCTCCCAGTAAATTCGCAAGAATGATCTTTTTAGCCAAACCAACCACAAATCGCTTTAACCCTTGTGAGAAATTTTCAAAATCTATCGTTCTTGATTGAATCTCTTTGGCAACATCTTTATACCTTACAATAGGACCTGCAATGAGTTGTGGAAACAAGGATAAATACATCGCAAAATCTAAAAAGTTTTTACTGGGTTCAGTATCTTCTTTATACACATCAACCACATAACTCAACGCTTGAAATGTAAAGAAACTAATTCCAATGGGCATGATGATTTTAGGAATCATCCAGTTTGTATTAAATAATATATTTAAGTTTTCAAAGATAAACCCCGTGTATTTAAAATACACAAGTTGCCCTAGATTATAGACAATTGCTAGCATTAAAAAAACTTGTTTGTGTTTAGGATACTTCACAATCAGTTTTGATGCACTATAATTCATCAGTGCACTGATGATAATTAAGAATCCGAACTTGGGTTCTCCATAAAAGTAGAACATAAAACTAAAAAAGAGCAGCAAATAATTTCGACATGCTGAAGGCGTGATAAAATATGCAATGATTAATATTGGTAAAAAATAATATAGAAAGACAATGCTTGAAAATAACATAGTTTGATCCTTTCAAAAA
>CAYSBB010000130.1:0-2610 GCA_964429205.1 uncultured Erysipelothrix sp. | reverse complement strand
TCCAAATTGATATCGTTTAATATCATTTCTAATAATTCCATACTGTAATTTTCCTGGTATATTCTAATTGACTCATCAAATGAGTGAATATGATATACCTTTTCCTTTCTACCAAGGGCTATTAACCCTTAGATTTATTTTATTTGTTAGAATTGAATTGTGAATGTGTATTTGTTTTGTTTCCTTGTAGCTTGACTACCAAAGAAAGGATCTTGCCACTTCTTTGTATAAAATTACCATGAGTTTGATGAGTCTTAGAATTCTAATGCACCAGGTTTAATTTACCAAGTAAGCTGGCTTCATATCACAATCACGATCATAGAAAGGATGGTAATTATGATTACTATTGGAATTGATATTGCTAAAGAAAATCACTATGCATGCGTTCTAGATAATAGGTCTGGAGAAGTGCTTGTTGAGCCTTTTGAATTTAAAAATAATAAAGAAGGTTTCAATAAACTTGCTTCTACCATTGATCCATTTAAGGATTATATTGTTGGTTTTGAAGATACAGGACACTACGGTGATAATCTTCTTTTCTTTCTTCTTAATAATAATTTTAAAGTTGGACTCATAAATCCAATCACAATTAAGATGAAAAGAAAATCAAAACTTAAAACAGCCAAGAATGACAAGTTAGATACGATGCTAATTGCTCAAGCTTTAATTCATAAAGATGAGTATCGATTAGTTACGATGAAAACTTATCATTTACGTGAACTTAAGAAGCTTACACGTCATCATCATGACTTAAAAGAAGATCTTAATATTTATAAGAATAGACTTCAAAAGACAATTGACCTTGTTTTCCCTGAGTTTAACTCACTCTTTGGATCCAAGTATGGCGTCACTTATATGCACTTATTAGAGCGCTTTAGAAGTGCTCATACTATTTCAAAGACTGATATAAGAACGCTTCGCAAAGCCTTGGAACCTGTTGGTAAAGGAAGATATGTTTCATTCTCTGCCGAAGAATTAAAAGAACTTGCGATTAATTCTATCGGAGAAAAAAGTTTATCTTCTGAATTCCAAGTTAAACATCTTGTAGATACAATTCAAATGATGGAAGAACAGATTGTTGAAGTTGACGCTAAAATAAAAGAGCTTAGCGATCAACTAAACTCTCCTATCACTTCCATACCAGGAATTGGTACATTCTCTGGCATGTCCATCTTGTCAGAATACGGTGACATAAGTAGGTTTGATTCAGCTGCTAAGTTAATCTCTTTTGCTGGTGTTGCCCCTTATGTGATTGAGTCCGGACAGTTTGAGGCTGCGAGAACTTATATCACAAAAAAAGGAAATCCTTACTTACGCAAAACACTATACCAAATCGCTCTCCCTGTAATTCGGTTTAATCCTGTATTCTATGAATATTATACATTAAAACGAAATCAAGGGAAATCACATCGATGTGCTTTAGGTCATGTAGTGCGTAAATTATTAAGAGTGATTTATCATTTAGTATCTAATGACATCCTTTTTGATGAAACTAAATTAATCTAAAATAATAAACCCTTAAAATATAACGCTACAAGTTAGTTGTTTTTGTTGTGCACAAAATACACTTTATTCACTTTTCAAAGATCAATCCTGATAACTAAATCAAGTAAATTAATATTTTCATACTATTTCATAAATCTACTTGATTCTTATATAGTTATCTTTCTTATTTATTTTGTGAAATGTCTTCCACACTATCTAGACGCATTAGTTTTGATAAAGTTCTATAATTTAGAAATTTCTTTAATTTCTTTTTCTTCAGTGTTTTTGGGGGAATATGGCATCCCTAATATTGTCCCAAAGATCTGTGGATAATCGTTCAATCTGATGAAGTGATATATTATATAGGTTATCAAGTAGTTTTTTTATCATGAGAACCTCCTTCCTACATCTGGACGCATGTAGTTTGCAAATAGTTCTATTTAATTTTAATTATTATTAATTCATAGAAAAAGCATTCTATCTTAGTGGGAGATAGAATGCTTAAGTAATTATTCATGAGTAAGTAATTAACTTTGGGGTTTGGGGTTTCGTGTTCTAAACCATGGGGTATTAAAAAAATGGTACTATGTCAAGAAAATGGACAATTTAAATGTAGAGTTTCAAATTAATTTTTCTTAAAATAGCTTTCTTCATAATCATTTGGGCTTTGGTAGCCTAGTGTTTCGTGTATTCTTTTTCTGTTATAAAATATTTCTATATATTCAAATACTGATGATCTTACTTCTCTAATGTTGTTGTATATGTGTCTATTGAGCCATTCTCTTTTGATGAGTGCATGAAACGATTCAATGCATGCATTATCCCAAGGATTACCTTTACGTGAATAATTTCTGATAAACTGATTCCCTAATATTTCTTTATAGTCATTAGAAACATACTGTGTTCCGCGATCCCATATATAATATTGACATACCTATTACAGTAGATATGTCTTTTTTAATCTATAATGTAATTGTCAGTTGATTTTTGAATAGCTGCAACTAATCAAATCTTATGAGACTCTTGATCTCGAAAAAAACAGAACTGATAGAAAAGGTATTGTGGTTATTAAGAGCGCCCGCGGTCGTGAGCTTAGAGCTCGTCACACTGAATGCTCATTTTCTA
>CAYSBB010000129.1:0-2642 GCA_964429205.1 uncultured Erysipelothrix sp. | reverse complement strand
TTGAAAAGAGATACCGAATTGGCATCTCTTTTTTTATCGAATCATTTGTGGTGTAACGGGTGTATAATCATGAAAATCAAGCGTCATTGATTTGATTCTTTGATCACTCAAGGGTCTATCATTTGCATCACGATCTGTTAAAACAATCGCATCGATCGCGTCCATCCCTTCAATCACTTTACCAAATGCCGCATAAGCACCATCTAAGTGTGGTGCATCATCAACCATAATAAAGAATTGGCTTCCAGCACTGTCAGGATGTTGTGCGCGTGCCATTGAAAGAACACCTTTGGTGTGTTTTAGGTCATTTTCAAAACCATTTTGTTTGAACTCACCTTTAATCTGATATCCAGGTCCCCCTGTTCCATTTCCATTAGGATCACCACCTTGTACCATAAATCCAGGGATGACGCGATGGAAAATCAGACCATCATAGAAATTGGTATCAATAAGATGAATAAAATTATTCACGGTATTGGGGGCAACATCTGGATAGAGTTCAATTTTCACAATTTCATTTGTGGCAAGTTTCATGGTAACCACTGGGTATTCACCTTCAAAATCACTTTTTGGTGTTTCAATTTTACTGCATGCACTCAAGAGTAAAAATACACTGAGTAGCACAATTATTTTATTTAATTTCATAAGTTCCTCCAAATAAGCATGAGTCAATTATAACATATCCCTTTAAAAAAAGACCTGGAAATTAGGTCTTTTACATTGGTTCTTTTGTGGTATAAACAATCCCAATGGCACCTGGCCCAACATGGAGTCCAATAACAGGTCCAATACTTGAGATTACAATATCCACATCGATTAATTCTTTTATTTTTTCTTTTAAAGCAATGGCTTCATC
Organism: uncultured Erysipelothrix sp.; assembly: GCA_964429205.1. Taxonomy (GTDB): domain Bacteria; phylum Bacillota_I; class Bacilli_A; order Erysipelotrichales; family Erysipelotrichaceae; genus Erysipelothrix. The sequence continues at coordinate 1,786 of CAYSBB010000129.1, read as the reverse complement.
TTTACAATTAATATGGTGAATTGCGATTTCTTGAACGGTTGATGTTTGGTGATCTGCCATCATTTTATCAATCATGGCTAGAACTGCACGTTTTTTCGTTCTGACTGTTTTATATATTTCAGTTTTACCTTCGTTTACAGTTAAGATTGGGGTAATCTTTAAGACATTTCCGACAAGTGCCCCTGCTTTACCAATTCTTCCGCCTTTTTCAAGATACTTTAAGTTCTCTGGAATAAATAAAAATCTTGAGCAAGCGACTGTTTTATTGACCGCTTTTACAACTTCATCAAATGATGCGCCATCATGCGCAAGACGTGCTGCCGTTAAAGTTGAAAATCCCAGTTGCATTGAGTTTGATCTTGAATCAATGATCTCAATACGACGATCAGGATAGTCATCTTGTAGTTCTAGTTTCAATAAGTTAGCGGAATTATATGTCCCACTGAAATCTGAAGAAATAAATACCGCAAGAATGTCATTGCCTTTTTCTAGTTCTTGTTTCATCAACATTTCTAATTCACCTAAGGAAGGTTGTGAAGAAATGGGGATGCCTTCTTTTTCCATACGTTCATAAAAGTCTTCATTTGAGATATCAACTTCTTTGATATCATCTTGATTAAATGTGACATAAAGTGACGCAATATTGATGTTATATTTGTCTATGAGTGTTTGATCGATATAAGACGTAGAGTCCGTTATTACAGCAATTGCCATAGTATTTCACCTTTTTTCTATCCATTTCATCATATCACAATTTTAAATGAATTTATATCATTTTAGAAGTCATATCTTGCTTCTAAAGCTGCTTTGACTTGGACAACTTCTTCTTCAATATTTCGCGCCAATGCTTTGAGTCTGAAGTAAACATCATCATCTTCTAATTGTCCGTTAATAAATGAGTTTTCTTCAATAAAAACATACTTTGTGAGGACTGATGCCTTCATATAATCAAGGACTGGCATCAAATGATATTGCGCGACCAGATAGTGCTTATCAGAGCCTGCAGTCACAATAATTCCCACGACTTTATCTTTGATAGAGTCGATGGGCAGTAAATCTAAAACGTTCTTTAAAGCGCCTGGTATGGATGCATTATAAATGGGGCTTGCAAGAACTAATGCATCAGCATCCAATATCTTTTGAACCACATTTTTAGTCACTTCATCATAATCTCTAAAATCACGGCCATCTGAAAATGCAAGGGTTGTTTCACTTAAGTCTACCGTTTCAAATACAACATCTTCTGAAAAATGAAGGTTTTGCATGGAAATTCTTGTTTTTGAACCAAATACTGAGCCAATAATGCCTAAGACTTTCATTTGTTTGCCAGCTTTCTTTTGCGAATTTCTTCTTTAACTTTGGGGGCAATTTCTTTGGCGATCACTTCGATGTTGCGTTTGACTTCTTCAAAAGGCATACCACCTAAATCAAGCTGTAACATTGATCGATCATGTCCATATAAATCATATTGATATAAAATTTTATCGATTATAGTTTGAGGACTTCCTACTAAAAGTACATTCCGTACATCTAATGCATCCACATATGATTCTTTATTCATGGGGTGTCCATTTGAGTGCATAAAACCTTGGTTGAGATATTGATAGAAATTTTTGAATGCAGCTTCATCGGTATCTTGTGTGTGAAAGAGATTGGTGATCCCAAATTTCATCTTTGATTCATCATGTCCATAAGCGCGATAATTTTTCTTATAGGCTTCAACCGCATGATTAAAAAGTACGGCAGGGCCTGCTAAGTTTGCGAGCATCATGGGGACCCCTTGTCT
>CAYSBB010000128.1:0-2663 GCA_964429205.1 uncultured Erysipelothrix sp. | reverse complement strand
AAAGTTGGCGTAATTAAAGTATTACGTGACGTTACAGGATTAGGTATGATGGATGCTAAGAAATTAGTAGACAACGCACCTTCAGCAATTAAAGAAAACATTTCACCAGCAGAAGCAGAAGAGCTAAAAGCTCAACTTGTTGAAGCTGGAGCAGAAGTTGAAGTTAAATAATTTAACTCACATAGTCGAAAGGGTGGTGACGTTATGAGTCATTACTTTACAACCGACAAAAGCTTAAATCAAAACCGGAGAGAAATATCTTTCCGGTTTTTAGGCATTGATTATTCATTGATGAGCGATGATGGCGTCTTTTCAAAAGATGGCTTTGATGAAGGTACACGCAGTCTTTTAGATGTGGTTAAAGACATGGATTTAAAAGGGAATGTGTGTGATCTTGGCAGTGGCATTGGCGTGATTGGTGTGATCTTGAATCAATTATTTGATGTTAAGATGACGGGCTTTGATGTGAATCAAAGAGCCATTGATTTAGCCAATGAAAACTATAAACGCTATAAAGTGAATGGTAAAAATGTGCTGAATGATGGCATCATAGGAAACTATGATTTTGTGATCAGTAATCCACCAATCCGAGTCGGTAAAAAAATATTGTATCGATTGTTTGAAGAGGTGCATGCATCGCTCAATGATGCAGGGAAGTTTGTCTTTGTGATTCGCAAGCAACACGGTGCCAAAAGTGCTCAAGCCAAAATTGAGTCACTTTTCGGAAATTGTGAGCTTTTGCAGAAAAACAAGGGATATTACATATATCAAGCCGTTAAGGTTGACAACCCAGATGCACTATGATAGTATAATAAATTGCATAAGAGTGTGTTTTTTGTGCGCTTTTTGCGTTTGAAAAATACAGTAGAAAGGATGGCATAAATGGGACAAAACCAAGTTTACAATGTTAGGAATTTTGGTAATAAAGCAAAGCGTCGTGACTATTCGCAGGTCAGTGGTTCTTTAGAATTACCAAACTTAGTTGAGATTCAAACCGAAGCTTATAAGTGGTTTATTGAAGAGGGCTTACAGGAGGTTTTTGATGAAGTTTACCCCATTGTCAGCCATAATGACAACGTAAAGCTCTATTTTGATAAGTTTGAATTTGATGAGCCTAAATATAATGTTGATGAGTGTCGTGAACGCGAAGCAACCTATGCTGCTCCTTTAAGGGCAAAAATGAAGTTAGAAATCTTTGATCGACAAACTGGAGAAGTTATCGAAAAAGAAGGCGAGGAAGTTTTCCTTGGTGACTTACCCTTAATGACTGAGTGGGGTACCTTTATTATTAATGGTGCCGAACGTGTAATTGTATCCCAAATTGTTCGTTCTCCAGGTGCATATTTCAAATCTGAAATTGATGCCAGAACTAACAGAGAAACATTTACTGCAGAATTAATCCCAAGTCGTGGTACTTGGTTAGAATATATCAGTGATGATCGTCGCGGACTTGAGAGCCGTTTTGTGAACATGAAAGTTGACAGAAAACGTACGATCGTTTCAACAATCTTATTTAAAGCATTTGGAATGAGTTTAGATTTACTTGAAGGTGAAGATTCACTTTCAACAACACAGTTTAAAAAGTTCTTAAATATTTTAAATATGCCAGTATACGAAGATGAATACATCTTAGAAGATGAGGGACGTGATTTCTTATCTCTTTATGGTATGCTTTATACTTCATATTTTGGAAACTATAGAGAAATTATTAATACATTAAACCTAGATAAAACAGTCACACATGAAGACTCACTAAGAGCGATGTTTGAAAATCAAAGAGTTGATGAAATCCCAACAACAGATGGTGCCATTAACTTAATGCAAGCAAAATTCTTAGACCCACGTCGTTATGACCTGAATAAAGCAGGTCGCTATAAGCTTCATAAGAAATTAGAAAGCTACAGCCGTCTTCGTGGAAACTACTTAGCGGATGATTTAAAAGATGCCAAAGGCAATGTTGTGATGGAAAAAGATTCACACATTGAATCACGTGATGATTTAAATAAAATCAAAAACGTCTTAAGTGCTGGTCAATCCATGGAAGTCTTCCCACTTAAAAATATCTTTGCGTATCCAGAAGCTGTCATAAAAACAGTCAGCGATGATGTTGTTTTAGTGAACAGAATTCTTGCGGAAGATGTTGAAGATTTCGAAAAAGGAACTGTTTTAACAGAAAATGAATTAAAACAATTAGATGGTAAAGAAATTAAAGTTTACTCAGGTGTCTTAGCACAAGCTGTTGAAGTAACCAGTGAAAACTTTGATGTTGTATTCAACTATGGTCCTAGACTCTTTACAATGGGACGTTTAATTGATGAGAACGGTGTAGACCTCTTATCAGCACGTGAACTTCCAGTAATTGAGCGTTATGAACCGAACCTAGAACCATCTAAACTTACAAAAACAAACCTAAAATTGATTCAAGATACACTTAATGATGGAAACTTAACACTTTACCTTGTGGGTGCAGCTGTACAATCAATTTATACAAAAACAAGCGTTGATGGTGAAGTCACAAAGATTGTTGGTAATGATCCATTCTTGGAGAAAACAACACTTGTTCCTTCAGACATCTATGCACAATACTCATACTTCCTAAACTTAATGGAAGATGTGGGTGAAGAAGATGATATTGACCAACTTGGAAACAGACGTATCCGTAC
>CAYSBB010000127.1:0-2703 GCA_964429205.1 uncultured Erysipelothrix sp. | reverse complement strand
ATTTTGGGCATCTTCCTTGATATTATTACGGATTCGAAATAATATGTATGTAGAAGGAAGGTAATTAAATTATGTTACAACAATTAAAAGGAATTCACCACGTCACTGCGATTACCAGCAGTGCACAAGAAATTTATAAATTTTATACAGATATACTTGGCATGCGACTTGTTAAAAAGAATGTGAACCAAGATGACTTAACGTCTTTCCATTTATTCTTTGCGGATGATAAGGGAAGTGCTGGAACAGATATGACATTCTTTGACTTTAAAGGTATTGGCCCACACCAAAAAGGAAACGATGATATTGCGCGTACGTCTTTTAGAGTACCCAGTGATGCTGCTTTAGATTACTGGATGAAACGATTTGATCACTATGAAGTCAAACGCAGTGACCTTATTGAAATGTTTGGTAAGAAAATGATTTACTTTGAAGACTTTGACAAACAAGCCTATGCTTTAATTTCAGATGAAAACAATGAAGGCATTGAATCAGGAACACCTTGGCTCAAAGGACCGGTTCCCAATGAATTTGCGATAACAGGATTGGGACCCAGTTTCCTAAATGTTGCACAATATCCACTGATGAAACAAATCTTGGTTGAAATTATGAAGATGCGTTATGTTGCTTCACAAAACAACTACCACCTCTTTGAAATGGGAACAGGCGGTAATGGGGCATCACTGATTGTCCATGAAGATGCCAATCATATGCGCGCATACCAAGGGTATGGGGGCGTACACCATATTGCCTTTAGAACAGAAGACAAAGAACACTTAGAAAGCTGGCGTGCACACTTCAATGAGCTTGGACTTATGAATTCAGGACATGTGGACCGTTTCTACTTCAAATCTGTTTATATTAGACTTTATCCTGGTATTCTATTTGAACTGGCAACAGATGGCCCTGGGTTTATTGATGATGAGGAAGATTATGAAATCTTAGGAGAAAAACTCACCCTACCCCCCCATCTTCGTGACCAAAGAGACTACGTAATGACACAACTTAAAGACTTTGATACCACAAGAAGCACTAAAACATTTGAGAAAGAATACTTCCAATGAAAGATTTAAAAAGTCTCATCATCTTATTTAAAGCCCATACCAGTGTGACTAACATTGTAAAAAAGTCACTCGAAGAAACAGGTTTAAGTGTCAATGAATTTGCGGCAATGGAAGCTTTGTATCATAAAGGGGCGTTGAGTACACAATCACTCATTGATCATGTACTCATACCCAATTCAAGTATGACCTATGTCTTAGATGTACTGAAGAAAAAAGAATATATTGAAAGATCTAAAGATCCAAAAGATAAAAGAATTCAACGTATTCAACTTACTGATGAAGGGATCTCAACCTTTGAAACAGTATATAAAATTCATTTTGAAAGCATGAGAAAAGTCTTTGATGTTTTAAGTGAAGACGAAGAAAATATGCTACAGGAAAGTTTAAAGAAAATCGGAAAATTTGCGCAAGGAGAGAAATCATGAAATATACAATTGTACCAGGATCTAAAAAACATGTCTTAATCCATCTTCATGGGACTGGTGGTGCATCCGCTGACTTATTTGGACTGGGTCAAATGATCTTAAGTGATGCAACACTTGTGGGGATTGATGGCGATGTGTTTGAAAATGGAATGCGCAGATACTTTGCGCGTTATGCAGATGGAACCTTTGATATGGAAAGTTTCAAAGAGAACACAGACAGGCTATATAAGACAATTAATGATGTCATCACAAAAGAACAACTGGATGGTGCCAACATCAGTATCTTGGGTTATTCAAATGGTGCCAATATCTTATTGAACTTGATGCGTGAATATGATGATAATAAGTTCCATAACGTATTACTCTTTCACCCATCCAGCACAAGAGAAAGTGATCCATACATTCAAAAGGGCATCAACGTCTTTATGACACGTGGCGCCCAAGATCCATTTATTACTAAAGATGCATTCAAACAAATTCAAAAAGCATTGAAGGATGCTGATAACACAGTTAAAACACATGAACATGACTTTGGCCATCAACTCTTACATGAAGAAGTGACGGCAGCTCAGAAGTTTATGGAAAAAGTATAAGCATCATAGTGAGTTAGAAGAAAATGGGGGTCTTCTAACTTTTTTTGTGAAATAAACGCAAGGTTTCATAAGGTTTAACGCTTTTAGTCAACCTACGTCAATTGAAGCGTTTACAGGTTGTTTTATTTATGTGTTCTTATGTTTTTGCTTGATTCGGTACATCTTCTTTAATATAATATGATATCTAAAAGGGGTGACCGAAATGAAAAAACATAAAAAATTAGTCAATAACATACTATTAATTGTTGTGCTTTTAGTCTTGATCACACCGTCTTTTGTGTTTAAAAGATTTGGGAGACTGGATCTGGAACAAATTATCTTCTTATTTGTCAGTGATGGCGCAGGGGCTGATTTATCAGTATTTGGAGATTACTTTAAATTCGCAATCCCCATTGTCCTTATTGCCTTTGCACTGATTCATATTGTTAAATACTTTTCAAACAAATATCACGATAAACTTATTCAAATTAAAGGCATGCGTAAGATAAAAGAAACATTCGAAAATCCTACGTTCTTAAAGATAACCTTCTCAAAAGGAATTATCCTAACTGCCGTGTTGGCTTTATTCTTAAACCAACAGTTTGATGTATCAGGTTTTATCGCAAATTCAAAAGATATTAC
>CAYSBB010000126.1:0-2715 GCA_964429205.1 uncultured Erysipelothrix sp. | reverse complement strand
GAGATTAACAATGAGTCATAAATATAAATCACTGTTTGATATTATTGGTCCTGTGATGGTAGGACCCAGCAGTTCTCATACAGCAGGGGCTGTAAGAATTGGTAACATGGCTTTGGATATTTTTGGGGAAATACCAGAGCGTATTAATATTTATTTGTTTGAATCTTTCGCAGAAACATACCAAGGACATGGGACAGATGTGGCGCTTATTGGTGGGTTACTGGGCATGAAGCCAGATGATGAAAGACTCCACCAAAGTTTACTACTCGCAAAAGAGCACGGACTGGAGTTTAAGTTTATCCCTTTGGCAGATAAAGTGGATCATCCCAATACTGCGAAGTTTGTGATGAGAAAAGGGCAAAAACGTATGGATGTAACGGGTGTTTCTATTGGTGGTGGGAGTGCTTTAATTACTGAGATTGATCACCATACTTTAGAAATACAAAGTGGTGTCATGACTTTGGTGATTTCACACCGTGATGTGAAAGGCGCCATAGCGAAGGTTTCAGAGGCATTAGTTGAAGATGACATAAACATTGCGACCATGAAAGTTTGGCGCGAGTCACGCGGGGAAAACGCTTATATGGTCATTGAGATGGATGAACAAGTAGGACATTGCGACTTTAAGAAATTATTAGACTATGAATTTATAGAAGATGTGATTGTGATAGGATGTGGCAAGCATGAATTCAATTGAAAACTTAATTTTAGAAAGCCATAAAAGAGGTTCTGTATATAAAGCTGCCCTTCACTATGAAATGAAAGAATCCGGTTTAGAGGAGTCTGTATTAATTGAAAAAATGGCACGCCAACTTGAAGTGATGAAACAAACCGTTATCTTGGGAAATCAAGGGGTTGAAAGTCACACTAAATTAACAGGTGGTGATGCGAAAAAGTTGGATGATTATATTAAAAGTGGTAAAGGGATTTGCGATGATACTATGCTTAAGGCTGTAAGAAATGCGATTTCAACCAATGAAGTCAATGCGGCGATGGGGATGGTATGTGCAACCCCCACTGCAGGAAGTGCGGGCGTAATCCCGGGTGTCTTAATGTCTTTAACAGAACGTTATGATCTATCCCATGAAAAACAAATTGAGTTTCTCTTTGTGGCAGCGTTATTCGGACTGGTCATTGCGAACAATGCTTCCATTAGTGGTGCGATGGGTGGATGCCAAGCAGAGATTGGCAGTGCCAGTGCGATGGCTTCTGCTGCATCTGTATATGTAATGGGTGGAACACCTGAAATGAGTGCACACGCCATGGCCATTACCATTAAGAATATGCTGGGACTGATTTGTGATCCTGTGGCTGGCTTAGTAGAAGTCCCTTGTGTGAAGCGAAATACGCTGGGTGCAACTCAAGCCTTAGTATCATGTGATATGGCTTTAGCTGGCATTGAATCACGTATTACACCTGATGATGTAATTTCAGCAATGGATGCGGTGGGTAAAGTGATGCCTGGTATTTTTAAAGAAACAGCTCAAGGTGGACTGGCTGTAACGCCTAGTGCCATCAAGATAGAAAAAGAAATCTTTGGGGACTTATAATATTCGTTGAAGTGAAGTCTTGAACATGTTACGATAATGAAAATATTTTGATAAAGGAAAGAGGAAATATCATGAAGTATACAGCACTTGTATTGGCAGCGGGGAAAAATGCAGCCCGTGGCATCAGTTATAAAAAGGCGCTTGCGGAAATGAAAACAGGAGAGAGTGTTTTAGATAAAACCGTTTCTGTGTTTTTAGAAGATGAACGTTGTCGACAAATCGTGATTGTGACAAACTCAGCAGACCTACAAAAGCTTGTGCAATCCCATAAATCTGGAAAAGTACTCCACGTAAAAGGTGGCGAAACACGCGTCGACTCTGTACTTCATGGCTTAACAGCGGTCAGTGAAGATGTTGTCCTCATTCATGATGGTGTGAGACCTTGGGTTCAAAAATCTTCCATTGACGCAATCTTAGAGAAAATGGAAACAGAAAATGCTTGTGTCTTGGCAATTAAACCTAAAGGGGCTTTATTAGAAGTCGAGGATGGTTATGTTAAAAATGTCTTCAGACCAGATTATATGCAAACACAAACACCACAAGGCTTCAAAACATCTTTCATTTTAAAATGTTATACAACAGCCCATCATTTAGGCTTTGATATGATGGATGATGCACAACTTGTATCACGTGTATCTGATGAGAAAATTGCGGTTGTGGAAGGTGACATCCGTAACGTTCGTTATTTACTTAAGGGATAATATGGAAGCCATTATTACTTTTGAAAAAAAGATACTCTTAGAATATGATATTGCATCATCTTCATTTCAGATTAGTGAAGATGATGGCAATGCTTATCCATATGAGTTTTATGAAGACATTGAGCTTTGTGGGCGAGAGTTTTATTTAATTTACTTAGAAGATTTAGAAATGATCCCAACTTCAAGCTTTGATAAGTGGTTACCACTTGATGAAGCGATAGCGTTTTTGGATGAAAAAGGACATGAATCTTATGTAAAAGTCTTGAATGATCTTAAAAATAAGGACATTCTCTAAAACTTGACTATTTAATAATGAGTAATTGTTTACAACACGGTTAAGTTTTGTTATAATCTATGAACGGATAAAAGGTTATCCTTGGCAGCAATGCCCACAGACCAAAAGGAGGTGTACAGATGAGAAAATATGAACTTATGTACATCGTAAAACCACACTTAGAAGAGGA
>CAYSBB010000125.1:0-2736 GCA_964429205.1 uncultured Erysipelothrix sp. | reverse complement strand
ATCAAAGAAGTGAAGTATGATGGCTATGAATACAACAGTGATTCTGAAACTTATTCAGGAAACGTAAGTTTAATTTTAGGAGGTAATTTCTAATGAAAAAACTGACTGAAAGAGAAAAACTCTTACTCACCGTACTTTTTGCGGGAATCTTGGTTGTCTTAACAACAATCTATTGGGTTTTACCAACTAAAGATAGTGTGGTTATGTTAAATCAAGAGAAACAAGACTTAGAGCTTCAAAAACTTGATATGGAAACAAAAATCGCACAAACAAACCGTCTTGTAGAAAACAAAGAGAAATTAATTTCTGAAGTGGATGACTTGATGCGTTTGATGTCTGATTCTTTACTTGGAGAAAACTTTGATCTTCAAGCACAGGCACTGGCTTCAAACAATAATGTTTCGATTCAATCTTTAAAATATGGCGATGTTCAAACCATTTCACCCAGCGCAGTAGGGACACCCACTCAAAAATATGAGTATAATCTTAAATCACTGGTTGATGTTTATACTGGTCAAACAGAAGAAGCTTTAGAACCTGTTGAAACAGAACATGAAGTATTAAAAAAGACCGTCGTCATGAACGTTACGGGCTCTTATTTAAGTATTCAAAAATTATTGAGTGATTTAAACAATATGGGTCAAACCTATTATGTTAAATCACTGAGTTATGGAAGAAGTGAAAATACAATCACTAAAGAAGATTCAAACTTTATAGAAACAGAAGTGAATGAAAGTGCGACCATCGAAGTGGATGTATACTTTTTAATTCCAGATAGATCAGCCTTAGATTCTTATTTACCTGAGAAAGGCTAAGTACCACTGGCTTATTTCTAGACCATATAACATGGCTACAAATAAGCCAACACATAGAAACGGTCCAAAAGGAATGGCATCTTTTCTTGAATGTTTCTTATTGAGTAAGGTATAAACGGCATATAAGCCACCTGTAACTGTCGCAATCACAAAGGAAACGATGGTCCTTTGGATTCCCAAATAGAAACCAGATGCAAACATAAGTTTAATATCGCCACCACCCATGCCGCCTGTAATCATGGCTATGATGAGAAATGGCACTGAAATGATCAAGGATGCAATGACTTGATGCAACATGTTTTTCTTAAAGATGATGACTTCAAGTAAGCCAAGTATCAAGATTAAAACATGAAATCTGTCATTGATAATCATTGTATCCAGATCAATAAATGCAATAAGTATCAAAATTGATGTAAATATTAAAGCGAATGCGCTTTGAAGTGTTAAGCCAAACTTTAAATAAGCTAAAAGATACAAACTTGCAGTTAAGACTTCAAGTAAAGGGTATCTTAGTGAAAGTTTTGTTTGACAGTTTCGACATTTCCCCTTTTGAATTACATAACTAAATACAGGTATGAGTTCAAGTGGAGTAAGGTTTCTTTCGCAATATTCACAGCGAGAGCGACCGGTCGCAATGGGTAAATTTAAAGGCAAGCGATCAATGATGACGCCAAGAAATGACCCCATGATTAATCCGAAAATAAAGACAAATGTTCCATACATATTTATATCACCAAGACCATTATAGCAAAGAAAGGGGAATAAAGATGAGAAGATTAAAAATTGGAGAACTTTTAATCCAAGAAAATTTATTAACAGAAGCACAACTTTTGGAAGCTTTAGAAAGACAAAAGGTTGTTAAGAAGAAATTAGGGGAAATTCTTCTTGATATGAACGTGATTACTGAAAGAGAATTACTCCAAACACTTGCAGAGGCACTGCAATATGACTATATAGAAAACCCTTCACTCATGATTGATGTGGGGATGAGAGATATTGTAGGACAAGACTTTGCGGAATCAAAAGGGATTCTTCCACTTTATATTCAAGATGGATCACTTTACTTTGCGACCGATGACCCATTAGACTTTATTACCATGGAAGACCTTTCCATGATTACTGGTTTTGATACACAAGCTGTACTAGCCCCAAAATCAGCCATCAAACATGGACAAGGGATTATTTATGCCATTACTGAAGAAATTGATGGTGTCAACCTAGCAATGGATGCAGAAGATAAAGACCTTATGGAACGCGTTGATTCAGCACCTGTTGTAAAAATGGTGAATGCACTCATTGAATCAGCTTATAATGTCAATGCATCAGATATTCATATTGAACCAGAAGCTGACTCCACAAGAATTCGCTTTAGAATTGATGGTACTTTATCAGAACATATGATTTTGAAAAAAGACTTACACGAACTTGTTACAACACGTATTAAGATTATTTCAGGCATGAACATTGCCGAAAAACGTAAACCACAAGATGGTGCCGTACGTTATGCATCGGATATACTCTCTGTTGACCTTCGTGTTTCATCCATTCCAACACCACTGGGTGAGAAAGTTGTTATGCGTCTTTTAGGGGCAGATACCAACATCACCTATGACTTAGACTCAATTGATATCCAAGAAGATATCAAAGACAAACTACGCGCAATCTCAAAGGTACCTCACGGCATTCTACTCCTTACAGGGCCAACAGGGTCTGGTAAAACAACCACGCTCTATTCACTCTTAAACGAGGTCTCCACACCAGAAATCTCAATTGTTACAGTAGAAGACCCGGTTGAAAAAGAATTCGAAGGGATTACTCAAGTTCAAATTAATGAACGCGCAGGGCTTACTTTTGCGGCAGGTTTAAGATCTATCTTACGTCAAGACCCTGATGTTATTATGCTTGGAGAGATTCGTGATGC
>CAYSBB010000124.1:0-2762 GCA_964429205.1 uncultured Erysipelothrix sp. | reverse complement strand
TTTCTTAATCGTTAATGTTAAATGCATCAATCATTTTTTCCATCATCGTTTGTTTATCTTTTTTATCGATAATAAATGAAATAGAAATTTCCGATGTGGAAACTTGATAGAATCTGATGCCATTTTCAAAGAATATTTCATAAGCACGCGCCGCAACACCCGGTTGTGTACGCATGGCATTTCCAATAATTGAAAGTTTTACCACACCATCAATGGTGGTGAAGACTTCTTTATTTAAAATTTTATCAAGTCTGACTAAATCTGATTTATGAATGGTAAAGGTAATGTCGTGTTGCATATTTTGCGAGATGACATCCACGTTGATCCCCTCTTTCGCAAGCTTTGAGAAAAGCTCCGCAGGGTTTTGTTTTAGGCTGTTAATATTGATGATCACAACATCATCTACCACTGAAACATTGCTGAGTCGCGTGGTTTCAAGCATGTCTGTATTTTCCATAATTTTCGTTCCGCTTTCTTCTATAAAACTGTGTCTGATTTCCATCGGTACTTTATAATGACTGGCAAGTTCAACACTTCTGGGTTCAATCACACTTGCCCCAAGGCTTGCCATTTCAAGAGTCTCTTGATATGTCAGGGCATCCAGTTTTCGTGCGTATTTAAAGATGCGTGGATCGACACTGTAAATCCCCTTAACATCGGTATTAATCTCAACTGCACATCCAAGACTTACGGCTAGGGCAACCGCTGTTGTATCACTGCCACCACGACCTAATGTGGTAATGTCGTTGTATTCATTAATTCCTTGAAATCCAGCGACCACGACCACATCTCCATGTTGTAAGTGTCGTTCAATTCTTGTTTTGGGAATACTGGCAATTCTATTTTTTTGATGGAGTCCAGATGTTTTAATCCCTGCTTGCCATCCTGTTAGACTTAATGCACTTAATTCTAATTCATGAAGTGCCATCACCAGAAATGCCATGGATTGTTGTTCCCCAGTACTAAGAAGCACATCCATTTCACGATCTGATGGGTCTTTTGAAATTTCTAAAGCACGTTTTACAAGTTCATCTGTTAGTTTTCCCATAGCGGAGACAACCACAACGACCTCGTACCCTTCATCTTTTTTTGATTTAATTCTTTGCGCCACTTGCTTCATTTTTTCAATTGAAGAAACAGAAGTGCCACCAAATTTCATCACGATTCTTTTCATAGGTTTAAGTCTCCTGAGATTAAATCATCAAGAGATTGCCTTTGAACCACAAGTTTGTGTTTGCCATCTTTCACAAAGACAACTGCAGGCCTTAACATACGGTTATAATTACTGCTCATACTAAAGGTATAAGCCCCAGTTGAACTCATCAGGAGTAAATCATCTTGTTTTGGTGATGCAAGCAGTGCATCTTTACTTAAGATATCCCCTGACTCACAAAGCTTTCCTGCAATCGTATAGTGTGATAATTCACCATCCTTATGATTTGCAATGATTGATTCATATTTTGCATCATAAAGGGCTACACGCGGATTATCAGACATCCCACCATCCACAAAGACATAAGTCTTTTCTGCTAGTGTTTCTTTTATACTACCAACGGTATAAAGGGTACTTCCTGCATTCGAGACAAGACTTCTTCCAGGCTCAATAATGACTTCTTTTAAGTTTAAATCGAATTTTTCACTGAGTTTTTGTACATGATCAATTAAACTACTGAGAAATGATGGCATTAAAATGGGTTCATCTTCTTTTGTATAGTAAATCCCAAAACCACCTCCGATATTCACCGATTCAAAATGGACACCTTCATCATTGAGTACTTTATAAACTTCAAGGAGTGTCTTCACGTTTTCAAAGAATGGTTCTGTTTGATGAATTTGGGATCCAATATGTGCATGGAGTCCTAAAAATATAAAGTTTGGATTTTGATTGATTTCATGAATGAGTTTTCGCGTACTTTCACTTTCTAAAGTCACACCAAATTTAGAGTCTAGTTTTGATGTTTTAATGAAGTCATGGGTTAATACATCAATTCCTGGGTTCACTCTTAGAAATACTTTCATTCGCTTGCGCGTCTTTTCTAAGATTTTTGTGAGTTTTTCAACCTCAACCTCATGATCTAAAATGATGTGACCACAGTTCAATTTTACCGCAAGTTCAAGTTCTGCTTCAGTTTTATTATTTCCGTGGAAATAAACACGACTCATATCAAAACCTGCTTTGTATACAGTATAGAGTTCACCACCTGAAGCAACATCAATACTCAAACCTTTTTCCTGAATGAGTTGTGCCATGGCGATGGTTAAAAATGCTTTTGAAGCATAAGCCACAATACCTTGTAGTTTTTGGTTTTTAAAATTGTTTGAAAACATATCAATATTTTCTCTTAAAAACTGTTCATCATATATATATAAAGGTGTCCCATATTCATTTTTTAATGTTTCTACATCGACCCCACCAATAGAGATTAAACCGTCTTTATTTTGAGTCATTGTGCCATGAAATTTCATAAACTTCCTCCTAAAATAATATAAAAAGCTATAGGCAAAAGGCCTATAGCTCACGTGAACTTCCTTTTGCCCCGAGATATAAAGTGCTTCTTAATAAGAGTCGGGCAACTCTTATCAGACAGTGTTAGACTTATTCAACCTAACCCCAGTATCCTAAAATACTTCGGCAAGTGCACCTTTTACTTTGCAGCCTGCGTCCCCTTTATAAATCGTTTTGATTAACTTTGACTAAAACGTACCATAATATCAAACTGTTGTCAATTTATGTCATTTGACAATTAACTCATAAATAAAAA
>CAYSBB010000123.1:0-2832 GCA_964429205.1 uncultured Erysipelothrix sp. | reverse complement strand
AAGTGGCAATCAGTGCAATGGCTGCAGCAATGATTTATGTAAGACGCTAAACTCGAGGTGTATTCCTTGAGTTTTTTTGACTCATCCACAAAATGTCTCTATAATAGGGAAGGAGGATGATAGATTGAATATATATTTTAAATTAGGATTTCTATTGTTGTTTGGTTTAATGGGTGGCAGAATCGCACGTCGATTCAGTTTACCTAATGTCACTGGATATTTAATTGGTGGTTTATTTTTGGGGCCATCTTTTTTAAATTTAATCGGCGCAACTGAAATACCTGTTATTAACTTCGTGAACGAAGTAAGTTTATCGGCTATTGCATTTAACATCGGTGGAGAGTTTTTGATTAGTACTATAAAAAGAGTAGGTAAGGATATCTTTATCATTACTGTTTTTGAAGTATTAGGTGTCGTCACCTTGGTGTTTTCTGTAATGTACTTTATTGCAGGACAAGATTTTGTCTTTAGTTTGATCGTTGCTTCGATGTCTGCAGCAACTGCTCCTGCTGGTACCTTAATGGTTATCCAACAATATCGTGCTAAAGGTGTGATGACTGATGCCATACTGCCTGTTGCAGCACTTGATGATGCACTTGGAATTATGGTATTTGGTTTGGCACTTGCAGCTGCTAAGTTTAAATTAGGCTTGGTAAGTGGCGGTACTTTTGCCATGATTATGGCACCTTTTATTGAGATTATTGCATCACTTGCGGTAGGACTTGTATTGGGTTTAGTAGTATCAAGAATCACAAACCGTATTAAATCACAAGAAGAATTAACATCATTTGTGGTCGCATCCATCTTGTTTTCGCCTGCAATTGCACGGGTCTTACCAGTGAGTTCGCTGCTTGTTTCAATGATGATGGGGGCTACCTATGTTAACTTAGGTAGACAACCTGCAAGAACTTTTAATACACTTAACACTTTTGTGCCACCCATTAACGTATTATTCTTTGCGTTTGCGGGAGCCAGTCTTGATTTAGGTATCTTGGCGAATATCGGATTCTTAGGAGTCTTATATGTATTGGCTCGTATGTTTGGAAAAGTATTTGGAACATCACTGGGTGCGAAAGTCACAAAGTCAGATCCAAAACTTGTCAAATATTTAGGTTGGGCATTATTGCCTCAAGGTGGTATTTCGATTGGATTATCGATGATTGTAAGAAATGAGTTACCAGATGCTGCATCAGGCATTGTAACCTTAATCTTATTCTCAGTATTATTCTTTGAAATTATGGGTCCCATTTTAGCGAAAGTTGCGATTTCCAAAGCTGGCGAAATGGGCGAAGTATAGGAGTGAAATCATGCAAGCATTAATTTTAGTTTTAAATAAAGTAGAATATCTTGAAGAAGTCTTAAGTTCATTAAGTAAGGCTGGCGTCAGTGGGGCAACCATTATTGATTCTCAAGGGATGGGAAGTGCCATTGTATCGGGTGCCAGACAAGATGTACCCATGTTTGGAAGTTTGAAAGCATTTTTTGATAGGGAACATCCTTACAATAAAACATTGTTTACGATTGTAGAAGATGATGAGAAATTAGAAAAAGCGATTGAAGCCATCACCAGTGTTACCGGTAATCTTGAAAATCCAAACGAAGGGTTGATGTTTACGGTACCTGTGGGTCAAGTGATTGGTTTAAGAAAAAAATAATAAGAGTATGAGTCGACTTGTCGACTTTTCTTATGTTTTGAAAGGCGGACGTATGAAAAAATTATCCAATTTAGAGATGTTTATTTTTGCATTTGTATTAAGTGCCTTCTCTTTTGGGGGTGGTTACATCACAATACCTATGTTGAAAAAGAAATTAGTCGATGAAAAAGAAGTATTATCTGAAGGAACACTTCAAAATCTTGCGGCCATTGCACAATCTGCACCTGGCTCAATCTCTGTAAGTTTAGCCAGTGGAGCAGCTTATGAGATTGGTGGGGTAAAGATGATGCTTTTTACATTTATTGCGAGCATCTTGCCCCCTTTAATCATTATTACTTTGGTCGCTATTTTTTATGATGCCTTTATGAACCACGCTGTGATTCAAAGTATCTTTAGAGGTTTAGAAATTGGTGTTGCGGTCATCATGGTAATTTTAGTTAAAGATATGCTCAGTGCACTTTTGAGAAGAGATCATAAAATTGCAGTTTTACTACTTATAGTTTCCATTGTTTTAAACTTTCTTCTAAGAACACATGTCGTCTTTATTTTGATTTTTAATGTGGCCATGGTATTTGTGATTTATAATATAGAAGGAAAATACTTATGATCTACTTAAAACTTTTATTGGAATTTCTATATGTAGGACTTTTTAGTTTTGGGGGCGGTTATGCGACCATTCCACTCATTCAAAATAGAATTGTGATGCAGCATGCATGGATTACACAAACGCAATTCATCGATATGATTACCATATCTCAAATGACACCGGGTCCTTTAACCGTCAATATATCCACTTTTGTGGGACTTGGAGTGGGTGGCATGATGGGTTCGATCATTGCGACTTTGGGTGTAACTTTTGTGGGTGTATTCAGTACTTTATTTGTATATCATCGATATACAAAAGCCAAAAACAAAAATAATTGGGAATTATTTCTTAAATCACTGCGTATCAGTTCAACAGCGCTGATTATTTTAGCAACAGTAAGTATCTTTGATTTACTCCTGATGCCAGAAGGTTTCTTAGATATGGGTATTTTAATCCCGTTTGGCTTGGTCTTGACTGTTTCCTTATGGCGAAAACTAGATACGATTCATATCTTAGTGATTTCAGGGATTTTAGGATTTTTATTTATGAGTTAATTGTCAAATGACATAAATTGACAACAGTTTGATATTA
>CAYSBB010000122.1:0-2862 GCA_964429205.1 uncultured Erysipelothrix sp. | reverse complement strand
GAAATTTCAATAGGATGTCCATAAACAAATGTAGGTTGAACAATAGTCTCTTCAACAAATTCTTCAAAGAAGAGGTTGACGATGTGACCATATGTTTTTTGGTGTTTCTCTACATGAACTTCTTTTTCTTCCGCAAGTTTGAGCATTTCATCTACATCATCGATTTCCCAGAAATCAATGCCTGTCACTTCCTTAACAGCATCAACCATGTGAATTTTCTTATAAGGCCCTTTGAGTGAAAGCTCTGTCCCTTGGTAAGTAATTTCAGTTGAACCACTGATTTCTACTGCGAGATATTCTAAGAGTCTTTCTGTAAGATCCATCATGTCATCTAAGTTAGCGTATGCAATATAAGCTTCAACTGTTGTGAACTCTGGATTATGTTTGGGGCTCATCCCTTCATTTCTGAATAAACGTCCAATTTCATAAACACCATCTAAGCCACCTACGATCAGTCTTTTTAAAGGAAGCTCAGTTGCGATTCTTAAGTAGAAGTCCATGTCTAAAGTGTTATGGTGTGTCACAAATGGACGTGCTGCAGCACCACCAAGAATTGGTGTGAGTACAGGTGTTTCTACTTCCATTAAGCCTTCATTGTCTAAGAACTCTCTGAGTTTTCTCATGAACTTTGAACGCTTACGGGCTGTTTCTCTTGATTTTTCAGACATGATTAAATCAACATAACGTCTTCTATAACGTTCTTCTTTATCTGTTAAACCATGATATTTATCTGGTAAAGGACGGAGTGCTTTTGTGAGGTGGACCAGTTCACTTGCGTGAATGGAAAGCTCACCTTTATTTGTTTTAAAGACGGTTCCATTAACACCGATGATATCACCCAGGTCTAATTCTTCAAAGTACGCAAAAGCATCATCACCCACATCATTTTTTCTGATATAGATTTGGATTTGACCTTTTGTGTCTTGAAGGTGGATAAATCCTGCTTTACCCATGACACGCTTTGTCATGACGCGACCTGCAACAGATGTATGTTTGTCGATTGCTTCTAATTCTTCTTTTGTGTTTTCATTGTAACTGTCGAAAAGATCTAAAGAGAGAGACTCAGGCTTGAACCCATCCGAGAAAGGATCAATGCCTTTTTCTTTTAAGTGTTCCATTTTCTGTCTTCGGATAATTTCTTGTTCGGTTAATTCATGATTATGACTCATTTTCATCACTCTTTTCTAATTTCTTGATTCTTATCTATGATATCAAATTCTAAGCTTTATTTCTATTGTCTTGGATGATTGTTTCCAGCTCATGTGCCGTAAAACGGTATGTTTTATGGCAATAGTGACACTCAAGTGTCGCCCCTTGGTCTTGATCAATCATTTCTTGAAGATCTTCTGCACTCAAAGTTGTAAGTACACGGTGCATCTGGTCACGATTACAACCACAGTGATAGTGAATGTCTTTTGTTTCTAAGACCATACCATCATCAAATAAATGGGTAAACAGTTCAAAAACATCCATCTCTTGAAGATAGGTTGTCATGGGTTTTAAGTTAGAAATTAATGATTCCATCGCAACAATGTCTTCCTCAGTTGCGCTGGGTAAAACTTGAATGATCAACCCACCAGATGCAATGATGTCTAAATCTTCTCCTACTAAAACACCTAAAGATACAGCAGAAGGAATCTGTTCAGACTGTGCGAAATAGTACGCAAAGTCTTCTGCAATTTCACCACTTTGTAGGGGGACAAGGGAATTATAGACAGCTTTGTCATCACGTTCACGAATGACTTTTAAAGTACCCTCGCCAATGATGCCACCCACATCAAGTTTGCCATTGTCCTTAAGTTGTTGGATGTGTGGATTATTCATGGTTGTTCTGATGTGTCCTTTATTATCGGCATTGACGATAATTAAAGAAAGGGGGCCATCGCCTCTAATTTCAACAATCAGTTTTTCGCCTTCTTCTTTTAGCATGTGTGCCATCATCAAAGATGCGTTCATTGTACGCCCTACTGCAGCACTGACCGTTGGATAGAGATCATGAATGTCACGTGCTTCTTGGACTAAGTTTTTGGATGAGATCATTAATATACGGATGTTGCCACCACGGGCCATCCCTCTTAAGAGTTTATCGCTCATATTTTTTCCTCTTTCATTAAAAACAGACTCACTGGTGAGTCCGTTTGTTTTATACGTTTTCAGCTGTTTCAGTTACATCATCAACAACAGGTAATCCATCAACAACGCGTCCAATTTGTTCGGCTGTTAAGGTTTCATGTTCTAATAATGCAGCAACTAAATCATCGAGTAGGCCTCTGTTTTCAGAAATAATGGTATGTGCATTCTCATACGCTTCATCAATGATGCGGCGTACTTCTTTATCAATTTCAAATGCAATTTCTCCAGAGTGATTTTTCTCTGTTTGGTAGTCTCTTCCCAAGAATACGGAACCTTGTGGGTTTTCGTATTGGATGGGTCCTAAGTTACTCATACCGTAAACAGTAACCATGGAACGTGCAATCTTTGTGGCAGATTGAATATCCGCAAAGGCACCGGTTGAGATTTCATCAAAGACGATTTCTTCTGCAACACGACCACCCAAGTAACCTGTAATAATTCCGATTAAATCAGATTTACTTTGTGTAAAGGTTTCTTCACGAGGTGTCATCAAGTTATAACCACCGGCATCCCCGCGAGGAATGATGGTTACTTTCTGTACGACATTGGCACTTTCAAGTTTTAAACCAATAATGGTATGACCCACTTCGTGGACCGCAACCATGTATTTTTCTTTTTCTGAATATTTTTTAGATTTTTTCGCAGGACCTGCAATTACGCGGTCAATCGCTTCATCTAAGTGGTGAACTTCGATGGCATTCTTTCTTTCACGCACAGCTAGAATGGCTG
>CAYSBB010000121.1:0-2865 GCA_964429205.1 uncultured Erysipelothrix sp. | reverse complement strand
GAAGCTTATCATACAACTGATTTCTTAAATCATACACAACATTTTGTGATACATTCTCAAACATCATCATCGCTACATATGCAACACTTGTTCTAAAGAGTGTAAAAACAATAACCAAAAAGATGAGCTCTATTAAATATTTTTTCTCTAAAAGAACGTTTTGCGTTGCGTTTGGATTGGTAATAAATGTATCTACTATAATACGTGTGATATGGGGTACCACAATAGCTGATGCGCTGACCGCAATGGCTAAAAAGAGCGCGAAAACATATCGCTTTTTATCTTTTTCTAAAAATTGCCATAACCATTTAAATTCTGACATACTTTCTACCTCACTTACTTAAAAATAAATCTAAAACTTTTGAATAACAAATTGAAAAAAGAATCCCAATCACAACTGTCTTTAAACCATAAACTATAAATCCAACTGTAGATGCCCCCTGTTAAAACTTTAAATAGATTTTTATTTTTCATAGATTTGGTCATTTGAAAATTCTAAGCTTTCTATTTGAGAGCCTTCTGTCTCAAAAACAACGACTTCATTCTTACCATTTTTCCAAAGTGATTTGGGTGCATATAAAGCGTATGTGGGACCAATATCCCAATACCTTCCTATGTTGAAGCCATTCACTAAGATGACACCTTTACCATACTTTCTCACATCAATATAAGTATGAACAGGATCTTCAATATCAAATTCAAACTTATAGAAAGAGGGGGTGTTTTCCATATAGGATTCATTAAAGTCAATTGAACGTATTTGTTCAGAATCAAGAGAATAATGATTGAAGTGTGACATATAGTGAATGTCTTCCATCACACCACCCAAGATCCCTTTATTTTGTGTATGTGCGACCACTTTGGGTCCATAGTTATTGCGACTCTTATTCTCATAAACAATTTTTAAATTATTGATATCTCTATCTAAATCAAATGAGATATTCTCACCAATCTCAGTTTGGTATTGTGTCTTAATGTGCTTGTCATTCACAAACACTTGGACACGATCACTGGCGTCCACAATCTTAAACTTCTCTACATGTCTTTTTTCTAACATTTCAGTTTCATAGACAACATAACCAAAGTTTTGGTCCAACATCTCCATAGGGAGTGTTGTATCATGTTTTACAAGTGGTAAATGTTTTAAGTTACTAAAGAGTGATGTTTTCTCTTTAACACTTTGTGTCTTATAGGTAGCAAGAGATGGATATCTTGGCTCAAAGGTTTCGACATCAGGACACACCTCTTGCACTACCTTTTGCATCTCAAAAAACTTTTCAGTGGGTGTGCCACTTTCTGTTAAAGGGGCATCATAATCATAAGATGTAATCATGCATGTATTGACGCTGTCAAAATCAGAATTCCCTGCATAAAAACCAAAGTTTGTACCACCATGAAACATATACAGGTTCACACTTCCCATTTCTAAAACTTCTTTTAATGCTTGTGCTGTTTCTTTTGCATCACGCCTGATGATGTCTGCACCCCAGTTATTAAACCATCCATCCCAAAATTCCATACACATTAAAGGATGATTTAAGCCATGTTTTTCTTGATAGTCTTTTAGGTGTTTAAAGTTTGTGTTGGCATCTGATCCAAAGTTTGCGGTCGCAAGGATCCCGTCTTCTCCTAAGGCACCCGCATTTAATACTTCAGGCCACCCACCATCAGATGTAAATAAAGGTACATCAACACCATGTTTACGCATGATGTCTGCAATTTTTCTTAAATATGTTTTATCTTCTGAAAATGAACCATACTCATTTTCAACTTGCATCATAAGGATGTTTCCACCCTTTGTATATTGATAGGGACAGACAACTTTAAAGAAGTTCTCAAAATATAAATCAATGTGCTTGATAAAGTTCTCATTTTGACTTCTCACACGCATGTTCTTATCTTTAATCAGCCATGCAGGTAAACCTCCAAAATCCCATTCAGCACAGATATAAGGTGTTGGACGTAAGATAATATAAAGCCCCATCTTTTGTGCAAGTTCTAAAAATCTTGCGATGTCTGCAATACCTTCATAATTAAAAACACCTGGTTTTGGTTCATGAAGATTCCATGGCACATAAGTTTCCACAGTATTAAAGCCTAAGGCCTTTAAGTTATAAAGACTGAGCTCCCAATCTTCTGGCATGATTCTAAAATAGTGAATGGCACCTGACATGAGTTTTGTGGGTTTTCCATTAATCATAAAGTCTTTTTGTATTTCAAATGTTTGTATCATCACAAATTATCCTCCCATTTATCAATTATAAATAAATTGCTTATTTTTATTTCAACCAATATTATACATTATATTAAGATAAAGCGAAATCTTTATTAAAGACACCGCGAAATAAGTTCACCAAACCTTCAAAAACTAAGTACGTTATTTTGTGTGAAATCCTTAAAAAAAATCACAATAGTGCTATAATACTTATTGGAATGAGGGATATTATGAATAACTTTAAACAAAAATTCATGAATTTTATGAGAGGCCGTTATGGCGTTGACATACTTTCTCGTGATTTAGTGTGGATCACACTGGGAATCATGATTTTAAATCTATTTCTTAAAAATAGAATCTTAAACTTTATACCATTAATCACATTTGTGGTTATATACGCTAGAATGTTCTCAAAGAATTATTCAAAACGTTATAATGAAAACCGTATTTATACAAACTTTAAAGCAAAGTTTAAAAACCCATTTAAAAATATTAGCAAAACCATTCAAAACAAAAAACAATACAAAGTGTTTAAATGTCCAAATTGTAAGCAAAAGCTCAGAGTCCCTCGCGGTAAAAAAGAGATTGTAATCACATGCAGCCGTTGCAAAACAAAGTTTGACGCAAAATCTTAAGTTAGGGGTGTTTTA
>CAYSBB010000120.1:0-2923 GCA_964429205.1 uncultured Erysipelothrix sp. | reverse complement strand
TGTTTAAACCCCTTGAATGGTGGTTAGAAACCATTTCAAAGGGTGATAATCCAGTAGATAGACTGGTTCACAAAAGAGAGTTAATCGCTTTAAATGCTTTTAAAACGCAAATGAGCGAAGATTAGATGAAAACACTAAAAAAGAATGGTATCATGCCATTCTTTTTTACTTTAAATTCAAGTTTTTGATAAAATCTAAAGCATCATCTGAACTGAGCGGCTTACTTAAATAAAAGCCTTGGATATAATAATACCCTTTATCAGTGAGCCAATCGAGTTGTTCTTTTGTTTCAACCCCTTCAATGATGGTTTTAAAATCTAAGTTTTCTAAAAGCGTAAACAAACTATTTAAAAGATGCATATCTTTATTGAATAATTCAATAAAAGACCTGTCTACTTTAATGACATCAATGACCATGTCTTTAATTCTTACTAAAGAAGAATAACCGATCCCAAGATCATCTAAGTAAATTGAAAAACCAACATTTTTAAGTTGTGTCAGTTTCTCATTCACCATTTTGAAATTATCAATCATGATTGATTCAGTAATCTCCAAGGCAAAGTTTTGCGGTTTTAAATTCGCATTTCTAACTTTATTAATGAGTGCTTCTGTAAAGATGTCTTCATTGAATTGAAGATAGGTCACATTGAAAGAGACCACGATATCTTCAAACCCATTTTGAACAATTTTTTGCGCAAATTTGATGGCTTCATCAATCACAAAATCACTTAAAGGATGAATCACAGAGATCTCTTCTGCTAAAGGAATAAAGATAGCAGGGGAGACAAGCCCCAGTTTTGGATGCTTCCATCTTAAAAGACTTTCAAAGCCCACAACTTTATTGGTGAGTACATTGAGTTTGGGTTGTTGGACAAGAAAGAATTCTTTTTCAAAACCAGTCGCAAACGCACGGATTAAATCGTTTTGTATCCCTTCATTAAAGGCAATTTGATCCCAAATAACATCATCAAAGATGATGTAGTTATCAGAAATATTCTTTCTTAATTCAGAAATCACACTGGTCATGTTGTTTTCAATGATTCTTGAAGCACTGTATCTTTCGTCTAACTCTATAATCCCCACCTTAACATCCACTTTGTGATCATGGAAATTAAAGGCTTCAATTTTATCAAGATACGCTTTTACTTCTTGAAGTCTTGTGCTTTTAGAAATCCTACTATCACTAAACACAACCAAGACATCATCAGAGTGTCTAAAAACCATTGAATTTTTAGGGACGGCTTGTAGTGTAAGATTGATAAACTGTTTTTCCAACTTTTGAGCTGTTTCTTCATCCAAGAATAAGTTGAGCTTATGATAATTAGATATTAAAATGACACTGGCTGAATATGTATTGTTGATGAGATTTTTAAAGTTTTCTTTAATGTATTCTGATAGATAGTGGCGACTATAGAGGCCTGTATCTGGATTATATATGGATAGGTGATTCAAACGTCTTTGTTTTTTCACATTAATGATCATCAAGACAAGGACGGTTGTAATATATAAACCAAAAGTTATCCCAATAAAGAGTGTGATCGCTGTTTTTAAGTTATCGAATAAATCAAAGGATCTATAAATATATAAATCTCCAATATGTTCATCTTCAAAAAAGATGGGTTGATGAATCTTCAGAATATGATGCTCATCTAAAATGAGCTCTTCAAAATTTACTTGACGATCATCCAGCGCCTTGAAGTTAAACTGTCCTTCTTCAAGTTCAAAAACCCCAAAGATGTCATTCACCGTTTGTTTATCTTTAAAGTATATTTCTGCATCAATAATATAAGCTTCTTTTGTTTTTAAACTTTCGATCACATTGTTAGGATTGAGCTTATCAATAAAGGAATGAATTTTATTAGCGCTGATGGACGATTGAATCACATGTCTATCATCTGTTTTAAGATAGGCATACTTATTATAGTTTTCATAACCTGGTGCTTTTCGTATCGGTGCTTTTAGGATACGATCAGAACTTTTCAGTAGTTTTTGTGTGTCATGTGTCTCAGGGGCATGCCATCCCAAATCTTCTTCATCGGTTGCATTAATGATGATGCCATCACTATTGTAGATGTATAAATTATCAACATTGGTCAGTCTTGCGACCTCATATAAGTCAATGTCTTCATAATTGATGGTTTCACTTGTTTTATTCACAATTTCAACGGAAGAGATTAAAGTATCATCCAGCATGTCTCTAAATTGATTACTCGCAAGGTTTGATATTTCTACAAGTCTTGAATAGTCATTTGAAACTTGGGTAATTTCATGGATGATGTATTTTTTGATACGGTCAATCCCAAAAAGGAAAAATAAAAAAGTTAACACCGTAAGAATGAAATAGACAAGAAAACTATAAAAAATAGTTCTTCTGATATTTCTATTTTCCTTACTTCTGTTAACTCTCATTTAAAACCTCCGATTTTTGTTCATATTCAATATAACACAAGAAAAGAATGATTTCTAATATGATGGTTTAGAGTTTGATGCAATAAGCTATTGGGCTTTTCGGTGTATCGTACTTAAAAATTGTTGGATTGAAGTTTTTTTGCTTTATCCACGTTAATACAGCCTCAGCTTCAGTGTCGCCCCCATCATGGCCTGGATAAACGGTAATCACAAGAAAATCATCAATATGGTCGATCACGTTATTAAGGGAAGTAAGGGTCGACTCAGTTTTTGTGATGAGAGCTTTATCACCATGAGGTAAATAGCCCAAATTATACACTACACCTGAAATGGGTGAGAGTGCTTTAAAGTCAACTTCCGCATGGGATTTTAAGATGTAAGTGATGTGATCAAAGTCTTTACATCTTTTCTTTGTGTTGAGGATGGCTCTTTCTTGGATATCAATGGCCGTTACATGTGGTGCATTTTGTGCTAAAAACTTTGTGTCATGGCCATTACCACAAGTCATATCAAT
>CAYSBB010000119.1:0-2930 GCA_964429205.1 uncultured Erysipelothrix sp. | reverse complement strand
TAGCTGACAGTTAAAAGGGGTATAAGAAGTTACTATCTATATATGTTTATAAAAAGAAGGAGATTAACTATTGAAAATCAAGCTTAAAATTTAAAATAAATTGAAGGCATGTTAAAAAAGACTCAACTGAGCATTAATTTTGAATATTTGTATTATAGTGGCTACTTCATTTGATTAAAGTCAAATGCTATTTCTTTAGTTTCTAAAGTGTAAATAATTCTCATTAGCTTTTTTGCAATATGGGTCAAAGCTACACGATGCGGTTTTCCTTCATCACGTTTCTTTAAATAAAAGTCATATAGTTTGTGATTATGCATTAAAGAATACTGAGGACAATTCATCACTAGTTGCCTTAATAATGAAGAACCTCGTTTTACCATTCGCCCTGTGAACTCTGTTTCACCTGATTGATAAAATGCAGGGTCAAGACCGAAAAAAGCTACTAATTGATCTGGATGATCGAATTTATTAATGTCACCGATTTCAGCATAAATAGTAGCAGCACTAATGAGTCCAATACCTGGAATAGTTTGTATTGAAGAATTTCTATTTTTAAAAGATTCTTTAATCAGATTGTCGAAGTCTTGAATTATTTTGTCTAAATGATTATACAACTCAAGGATTGATTGTATTTGGAAAAGAGAGAGTGCATCTTCGGTTCCAACGGTATTCGCTGCCAAATCTTTTAATTGACAAAATTTTGCGTAAGATATTGTTCTTCTAAGTTGTGAACTCATCTTCTTATAAGATTTACGCGTCATCCGTTTAATACGACTGGGGGTCGTGTAATTCTTCAGGATATATTGAGATGTAGCAGACTTTAAAGAGTCTTTAAAAAAGGGCTTAAACTCAGGGAAAACCGAATCTAAGAGGTTGGTGAGTCTGACAAGTTGTGAAGACCTTTCCTTGACTAAAACATCTCTAGATCGAACAAGAGATTTAAATGATGTATTGTGGTATGATTCTTTTGAATAGGACTTGTAGTCTACTGTATTCAAATATGAACATATTAAAGATACATCTACCTTATCAGTTTTAGTTTTTCTAAGAGAGTTAGCTTTAGAGAAGCGATTAATTAAAACAGGGTGAATTTCCATAAAATCGTAGCTGGATTTAATGAGAAAATTCTTTAAGTTATGACCATAATTTCCAGTAGCTTCAAATCCTATTTTTATTTGGCATGAAGCATCTAAACTGTCTAATATGGAACCCAATGTCTTAAAACCTTTGAGATTATTATCAAAGTCAAAAGACTTAAATATAACTTCACCGTGATGGTTGATGATAAGACATGTATGTGAATATTTGGCGATATCAACGCCAACAACATATGTCATAAAGACACCTCCTTATTTTTCGCACTGTACTGTCAGTCCACAGTTGGTCTTCTTAGTGTAGTCTCGCGATTCATAAAACATCGAAGTGTTAATTAACTGATCACCACTTTTAAAAAGAACTGTGGTTGTATTCTCCTTAAAACAGTCAAGCTGTAAAAAAATGAAACAAATCCACAGTGCTATATATAACATATCAAATGGCCGTCTGATATGCATACAAATTTAATCGGCCTCGAAAGAAAATAATCAATCTATCAGCCAAATTGATTATACGAGATTAATAATGAAAAAAATAGTGAAAATTTGTTTAACTTTTATTTTGACGTTTCTTTTCTTTATTTCGCAGACAATTCCAATTACAGCAAATAATGAAAATGTTTACATATCCGGACTTCAATCAAATGAAATTAAAAATAGTGAGGCTTTCGATATATTAACAGATCTTGTAGAGGAAAAACAACAAAACTCAAGCTATAGAACGACAAATGTTGATGATGAGCCAATTACTTTAGAATCTGTTGAAATTATTGCAGAAAATTATCAGGAGTTAGAAGAAATATATATTTATCAAGATGAGTATGTTACCGATATAATTGTGTATGATGATGTTTCTTCGGTTTATGTTCTAGTAGAAGAAGATCATGTAAATAACACAGCAACAGTTACGATAGATCAGACTACATTTGAACTAGAATCTGTTAATAGTGAAAAAATATCATTGCGTGACGATGATGGAAATGAACTAGTAATTTATGAAGAAATATCAGATGAGCTACCGATAGAAAGTCTAGAAAATGAAGAAGACTTTGATTCTCCTCTGTTACGTGCTGCATCATGGGTAAAAAAAAGTGGACCATTCCACAAGACAACTAAATTAAGTTTTAAAGTACTGTCTTGGATTGGAACAATCGCTAGTGGACTTACATTAACAGTTACTGGTCCATTAGGTGTCGTTTTGTTCGCATACGGTGTAGCAGTAACTGTAGGAGAAACCATAAAACCTACAATTCATATTAAATACTATCAAGAAAGACGATCTGACTGCGCTACGTACCATCGAGAAACTAGATATTACTATGGTGCTTACAGTGAAATAAGCAAGACTTTTTACGAACAATTACTTAATTCAAATAAAACCCCGAAAGTAACATATAATTATTTTCATAGTGTTAATCCATCATATGCTGGAGGGGCCTGTTTAGGATATTAAAGGAGTACGAAATGAAGTGTTTAAGCTGTCAAAAAGAAATGGATGAAGGATATATTCAGGTGCCGATGGTAAGGCTAGCCTGGAGTCCAAAAACGAAGCATAAAAGTATGTTCGCTAGAATTAATTGGCAGGTTGATTCCGATGAGGTTGCTTTAGGAAAATACAATTATTTCCTAGGTTCCAAGGTAGTTGCTTATCGATGTAGTGCTTGCGGATTAATTATTATTAAATAGTTTCACATATTCCCTACACCTTAATTGGTGTAGGGAGTTTTTTTTCTGACGTGGAAAGAGCAATAAATTGCTCTCAGACTGTAGACAACCCCCCTTGTTTTGAAAAAGACTTAGTGGGGTTTTCTTTTTTTATTTATTATTATTTTGATC
>CAYSBB010000118.1:0-2956 GCA_964429205.1 uncultured Erysipelothrix sp. | reverse complement strand
AATACACTGATTCAGGTTAAACTCTAGATTTAACCTCTCCGTTTTCTTGACATAGTACCAATTATTCTTGTACAATACTTCTCGCTAATTAAAGAGAATAGAAAACTTAATTTAATGACGGATATAAAGAGTATTTAAACTGTTCTATCTGTCAAAATAGACTTGATGCTAAAAAATTAAGAACTATAATGAAAGAAAAATGAAATTATTTCAGTTTAATGGCAATGCAACATAAGATATATGGTATTGTCCTATGTACTGATTGTGCTAATCACGTTAGCTAAAGACCAACTGAAATATTAAAAGGTCCAATTAATTTGCGGTATGCCCCATGTTAAGTGGATAGATGATATATATTAGAGATGATTTAACATTATTGCTAAATCATCTTTTGTATGCTTGTAAATGGATCGTTTGTTTTGACTCAATGTTATTCTACAATTGCAATAGCAACCTATTCTATTGTTCAATATAAATCATTAAGTCATTTATTATTGCTTGGTTTTTTTGAAAATCAGAATCTGGAGTGCAGTAACTCAAGATTCTATAAAGATTATCTTAAATTAGATGAAAAACTAAAATAAAAGAAAATATAAAAAAGTAAGAGCTATTCAAAATAAGATGGTTCAAAATCTAAATTATCCTCAGTGAAAAATATATAGTAAATAGATGAGTTTATGGATTATTATTTATCATTAGAAAAAGATTGGACAATTAAGCTTGGGATTAATCATAAACAAAAACTAGCAATTGCAATGGTGCATGAGTTGATGGTTGAAAAAAGTTTTGAAATACGCATGACAATAGTTAGAAATAAGTTGAATAATTAATGTAAAAAACTTAAGAAAGTCTATAAGCTATTACAAGTCTATATATCTTAAAAGTGATTTTCGTAACGCTTTAGATGTTAAGTACTCAAATAGCCAGATAAGTCTAATATTTATTTGTTTAAATGAAGTATTATAAATGAAAGCAAGCCGACATTTGTGACTGGGAAATCCGATTATAAAAATATAAAACCAAGTGTTGCCCCAATTAAAATTAAGTAAGGTGATTTGAGTTTGAATAATTTCCAGATTACGATCATCGAAAATGTAAAAATGATCATTTGTATATTTGATAAGATTGATTTTGCTAGGTTAAAAGAAACATAATACATTATTGCTAATGAAGCGATACTGAGACCTTGGAGCAACTCTTGAATCCATTGTTTTTCTTTTAGTTTGTCGTAAATGGGTGAAATTATACCAATAAAAATGAATGAAGGTGTAAATATCCCTACAGTAGAAATAAAAGCGCCTTTGACTCCACCTAAGTAATAGCCAATTGCAGTAGCAGTTGTAAATACGGGTCCTGGGGTTATTTCTCCAATAGCAACAAGATCTACAAGTTGCTTAAGTGTTAACCAAGAATTTTTATTTACCAATTCTGTTTGCAAGAAAGAAATTAAAACATAGCCGCTACCATACAAGATACTCCCAATCTTTAAAAATAACAGAAAGAGTATTGAGAAAGAAAATGGTTCTATACTCAATAATTTATTTTTGTAGTTTTTAAGTAAAAAGTAAATTCCACCAACAAGCAGAATTAAAAATTCCGAAATACCTAAAATTAAGAGGACAAATAAACCGGCCAAAAGGAAAGTTTCTTCTTTACTTTTGATTGTCTTGCGACTTAATTTAAAAACAGCTAACGAAATGATTAAGAAAATACTTGGTAGCATCCCATTAAAAACATTTTGAATCTGAGGTATGTGATAGTAATGGACATAGAAGTGTGTAAACCCTAAAACAATCAATACAGCAGGAATTATAAAAGATAATCCGGAAATTAAAAGTCCTAGTATACCTCCCATTTTATAGCCAATCAAAATTGCCATCTCTGTTGAATTAGGTCCAGGTATTAAGTTAGTAAAGCTTATCATATTAAGAAATTCCTGATCAGTAAACCATTCATTTTTTGTAACGACTTCATCATACATCATTGATATGTGTGCAGCTGGTCCTCCAAAAGCAAAAAATCCTAATTTTAAAAATAATTTAAATAATTTGACGTGTTGCATAATAACCTCTAATATTTATAAAAAAATGTATTCATTGAAAATAATCAATTTATTAGGTTAACTTAGAAATAATTCTATATTACTATCTTGTATAGACTGTTTTTTCTAGTATGTTTGATATTATAATTTGAAAAAAATATGAACTAAGACTACATATTAAAAAATCCATCATTTTATAACTATTTTTTAATTAAATCTCTAATCAAAATTTTTTCTGCCTTTTGATTGATATATTGATTTACATGGTCAACGCCCAATGAATCAAGCCAAGTTAACATAATATCAAAGTTAAGTTTATAATCTTCAGCACGGTGAGCATCAGACCCTAAAGTAATTTCGGTACCACCATGTTTTAAATAAAGTGGCACAAAGTATTCATATAGATTTAAGTTTCCATTCGCATAAATACTGCGTGTATTTACTTCTAAGGACATACCTTTTTCAATTAAGGCATCAATTAGTTCAAGTAAGAGATCTTCACCGTACTTCTTAAGGTCCTCTACCGTTACATCAGAAATTCTAAAGCCATAATCAAAGTGCGTTAAAATTTGGCAACGATCACCAATCGTCTTCACTGCAGTAATAAGGTTATTAAGGTATTCAGGGATTAAGATTGATGGTGTTTTGTCATAATCAACTGTTCGATCCATATAATCATATTCATCGTTATAATGAAGTGACAGTAAGACAGAATCAAATGTATAGTTATCAAGCACTTCTATGATGCGTTTCCAGTTTCTATTGGAAAAGCCAACTTCAATGCCTTTGAGAATGCGGTTATCGAATTCTTGATTTAATATATCAATGACTTCGTTATATTTTTCTAAATCAAGGGGTCTATCTTCATAATTAAAGGTTGGACTAATTAAGTCTAAGTGTTCTGTTGTGATGATT
>CAYSBB010000117.1:0-3259 GCA_964429205.1 uncultured Erysipelothrix sp. | reverse complement strand
AGGAAACCTTATGAAACCAGTACAACTTAAAGACTTTTTAAATTATGAATATTTATCAAACTTAGAAACAAATGATATAAAGACGTACTTTGCCTATATTAAAACAATTGCCAATGAAGCTAACAATAACTACGATACTGAACTATACATTCACGATGGTGAAAACGCGCACCGTGCACTCAACTTAAAAAATAATAACCGCTTCTACTTTGAAACTGATACAACACTACTCATTCCATTCACAAAAACAGATGAAGAAAAAGAAGCTTCAAAGAAAATGATGACTACACTTTATCGATATGACATCATTCAAAAAACTTTTGAAAAAGCACATACACTCTATGTTCCACTCTTAAGTTTAGAAGTTGTATCAGATTCATGTTGGATTATTAATACATCACTTAGAGAAGACGCACATACAATTTATGAAGACAGCGCAAACCGCGATGACTATATTGATAGTCTAAAAACTCATGAACTTTATGAAGAAATTACTTCAATTCCATTTTATCGTGATGGTGGAGATTTCATTCGTGATGCACATTCTCAAGTACTGATTTATAATCCACTAACAAAAACATACAAAAGACTCTTTGATAAAGATGTCATGGTTCAATTCTCAAACTACAACAAAGATACAAATAAGCTCTACTTACTCACACAAAAGCATACGGGCATTCAACATTACTACCAAGATGCATACATCTACGACATAGATTCAGATACATTAGATTGTGTTTATGAAAGTAATGAATCCATTTCTATTTCTTACTTTTTTGAGCTTAAAAACAGTCTATACTTTTTAGCATCAGATATGAAAAAAATGGGTTTAAACTCTAATAATGACTTTTACTTCCTTGAAGAGGGTAAAGTCACGAAGCATTTAGACTTTGGTTTGAGTTCATATAACTCTACTGGATCAGATTCACGTTTTGGATTTAATAAAACATATCGAATTATTGATGATGCCTTATACTTTGTGGGAACTTATAAAAATCATAGCCCTTTCTATAAATTTGATGGCGACACTCTTTCAACAATTTATAAAGAAGGTTCCATTGATGGATATATTCCATTTAAAGACAACTGGATTCTTATTGGACTTTTTGATAATAAGCTACAAGAGCTTTATCGCTTAGATAATAATTTTACCCGCACACAAATTTCAGACTACAACAAAAAGAATATCGAAGGTAAATATATTGCAGACCCCATCTATCATACATTTAAAAATGGTGATGTAGACCTTGATGGTTGGGTATTACTCCCAAAAGATTATGATAGAACAAAATCATATCCTGGTATACTAGATATTCATGGTGGGCCTAAAACAATTTACAACGAAAACTTCTTCCATGAAATGCAAGTTTGGGCAAACCTTGGCTATATTGTCTTTTACTGTAACCCACGTGGTGGTGATGGTTATGGTGATGACTTTGCGGATATCCGCGGACAGTATGGTCAAATTGATTACGATGATTTAATGATCTTTACTGATTTTGTTCTAGAAAATTATGCATTAGATAAAGACAGAATGGGTGTTACCGGCGGATCTTATGGTGGTTTTATGACAAACTGGATTGTATCTCACACCCATAGATTTAAAGTAGCCGCAACTCAGCGCTCAATTTCTAATTGGATTTCATTCTATGGTACATCAGACATTGGGTATTACTTTGGTCCTGATCAAACGGACGCAGATCCTATTTTAAATTTTGAGAAAGCATGGGAACAATCTCCGTTAAAACATGCCCATAACATTGAAACACCTTTACTCTTTATTCATTCAGATAAAGATTATAGATGTCCCATTGAACAAGCAATGCAACTGTATACAGTAGTAAAAAAACGTGGTTTAGAAACACGATTTATTTGGTTTAAAAATGAGAGTCATGGTTTATCCCGTGATGGTCGCCCAAAATCACGTGTCAAACGTCTTGAAGAAATCACTGATTGGATGAATAAACACTTAATGTAAGATCAACGAAAGTTGATCTTTTTTTATTGTAGCAAAAGAAAAAGTGCCAGACTTATCTGACACTTTAAATTTAATTCTTATTTATTGATGTTGAAGAATGTATCTTTACCTGAGTATTTTGCAGCTGCACCAAGTTCATCTTCAATTCTTAGTAATTGATTGTACTTAGCTAAGCGGTCTGTACGGCTCATTGAACCTGTTTTAATTTGACCAGCGTTGAATGCTACAGCAATATCAGCAATTGTTGTATCTTCAGTTTCACCTGAACGGTGTGAAACAACTGATGTGAAGCCAGCACGTTTTGCCATTTCCATTGCATCGAATGTTTCTGTTAATGTACCGATTTGGTTAACTTTAATTAAGATTGAGTTTGCACTACCTTCTTCAATTCCACGTTTTAGAATTGCAGGGTTTGTAACAAAGAGGTCATCTCCAACGATTTGAACTTTCTTACCTAAACGATCTGTAAGAAC
Source organism: uncultured Erysipelothrix sp. (assembly GCA_964429205.1). Taxonomy (GTDB): domain Bacteria; phylum Bacillota_I; class Bacilli_A; order Erysipelotrichales; family Erysipelotrichaceae; genus Erysipelothrix. The sequence goes on along the minus strand of CAYSBB010000117.1, from coordinate 808 downwards.
TTTCCAACCATCCCAGTCACCTTCTGCTAAACCGTCTTCAATAGAAACGATTGGGTATTTTGAAACTAGGTCTTCATATAAATCGATCATTTGATCACGAGTCATGACTGCGCCACCACTCTTAGCTAATACGTAGTTACCTGTTTCTGCATCAAAGAATTCACTTGCTGCAACGTCCATTGCTAATACAATGTCATCTCCAGGAACGTATCCTGCTTTTTCGATTGCTTTAACAATAACTTGTAGTGGTTCTTCATTACTTGATAAGTTAGGTGCAAATCCACCTTCATCACCAACAGCTGTAACGTGTCCCATTTCTTTAAGAACTGAACGTAATGCGTGGAATGTTTCAGCACCCATACGTAAAGCTTCTTTAATGTTTTTTGCGCTTACTGGCATAATCATGTACTCTTGGAAGTCAACTGATGAGTCAGCATGTGATCCACCGTTAATAACGTTCATCATTGGTACTGGTAATTCTTTAGCGTTGAATCCACCTAAGTATTCATATAGTGGAATACCGTAGTAGTCTGCTGCTGCGATTGCTGCTGCCATTGAAACACCTAAGATTGCGTTAGCACCTAATTTTGACTTGTCATGTGTACCGTCTAATTCGATCATTGTCATGTCGATTAAGTTTTGATCTGTAACGTCAAAGCCTAATAATTCGTTTGCGATGATTTCATTAACGTTTTCAACTGCTTTTAAAACACCTTTTCCATCGTAACGTGACTTATCACCATCACGTAGTTCAAGTGCTTCACGCTCACCTGTTGATGCACCTGATGGTACCATTGCACGTCCAAAT
>CAYSBB010000116.1:0-3320 GCA_964429205.1 uncultured Erysipelothrix sp. | reverse complement strand
ATATATGGCGAAGAAGGAGGGATTTGAACCCTCGCGAGCGGTTAAACTCCTATCGGTTTTCGAGACCGACCCCTTCAGCCTCTTGGGTACTTCTCCACTAGAAAATAATATCATATCATGGCTAAAAGTGTAAAGGTTTAAGAACCATATTGTTTATGATAGACTTAAGCTAGTGGAGGTAGATTAGATGGAATTAGTATTTGGAAATAATGGTGTTGAACTTGTACACCAAGATGGAAATTGGGACTTAAAAGCGGGCTTTGGATTTTCACCTGTAGAAACTTTAGTGGCATCTGTGGGTGCATGTGGTATGTATGTTTTTCAAGGGATTTTAAATGGATCAAAAGTGGATCATGAATTTGTGAACACAAAGGTTTCATTTAAAGTTGATGAAGAAAGTCGTGTGAGACCTGTTAAGGAAATTAAGATTGACTACTTCATGAAAGTGGAAGAAGCAAATAGAACCAAAGCAGAGCGCATTATGGAGCTTGTACCTAAAAGTTGCCCTGTGATGCAATCGTTAAAATCAGACATTACAGTCATTGAAAATATTCATTATGTATAAAGTTAAAGCGCAGTCATCTGCGCTTTTATTAAATATGTTTTAAGAGTGAATCAGGGATTAAAAGAAACTGTTCAACTAGAAGTGGGTCAAATTGGATGCCACTTTTTTCTTTAAGTTCTTGTTTGGCTTGTTCAATACTCATCGCTTTTCGATAAGATCGGTTGTGGGTCATGGCATCATAAGCATCCGCAATGGCTAAGATCCTGCTTTCAAGCGGAATATCATCCCCGCATAATCCATAAGGGTAGCCACTGCCATCCCAGTGTTCATGATGTGATAAGATGAGCGGCGCCACCATCATGAGTTCTGGAATTTGAGAAACAATGTTGAAACCATAAATGGGATGTTTTTTGACAAGGGTCCATTCTTCATCATTAAGAGGCCCTTTTTTACCCAAAATCTTAGAGTCGATTTGTGACTTTCCTATATCGTGTAGTAAAGCGAGTTTTTCTAACATTCGCATTTGTCTGGGTTCTAAACTGATTTTATATCCAAGCGCAAAACATATGGCTTCAAGACGTCTTGAGTGACTTTCGGTTTCGTTGCTGTTTTCATAAAGAATTTCTAGTAACTTCTCAATGACATTCTCTCTAAACTCTAAAGATTCACTGCTTTTTCGATGTGTTAAATCTTCCGCTGTGAAGTTAACGGCATCATATAGGTTTATGGTAGCATCGAATGTTTGTGTTCCCATTGATACGGTTGGATAGAGATTGAATTGTGTTAAGGGTTGTATGTGTTTTTTAATGTTTTTCATCAACTTCAAGGTTTCTTTATGGCTTGTATTGGGAAGTATCGCCACAAATTTATCGCCATGCCATCTTCCGATGATGCCTTTATTTGCGATGACTTTTTTAAAAGTGTCAGCTACAATACGAATGACATCATCACCCGTTTTGTATGAAAATAAATCATTGGTGAATTGTAAGTTATCAATATTACTCATAATCATACTGAGTGGGTAGTTGTCTTGGTCTTCAAACCCTTTATAACTGTATTCTAAGTAGTGTCTGTTATAGAGGTTTGTGAGTTCATCATAAAAACTGAGGTATTCAATGCGACTGATATAGTTTCTTTCTTGTGTGATGTCTTCAAAGATAAATGCATAACCTAAAGTTACTTGTTCATCTTGGATAATGTTTAGGGTAAAGGATACAGAGATCCATGTTTTATTGAAGTCTTGCATTTCATAGGCTTCTTTAAAATCAGATTTTTGTGGTATGAGTTTTTTTAGGTTGATGTTGGAGTTATCAGAGATGCGTTTAATTTTAAAGATTTTAGAAATGTGTTTACCCAGAAGTTCATGGCTGTTTGTTTTAAGGATTTCTAAAGTTTTCGCATTAATATCCGTAATAAACCCATCTGCATCTGTATTTACGACACCATGTCCAATAGAATCTAAAGTTGCCTGGATTTTATTTTTCTCTTGTTTGAGCTTTTTTTGCAATGTGACTTCAGATGTTACATCAAAAGAAATAGAGTAGTTATAGAGTTTATGATTTGTATAACGCTGATGTGTATAGATGTCGACCCATCTCACTTCCCCAGATTTGAGTTTATGGGGTCTTGCTTTTAAGATGTTGACTGTGGGTGATACATTGGGTCCAATATTATAATCATCGAAGTTTAGTTTTAAGATTTCGTCTTTTTTATAGCCATAAAAATCAAGGGCGGCTTGATTGATGTCAATGATTTGAGATGTTTTGGCATCTGATGTAATCATCATAACATTGGTATTATTGTAGAATTCTTTAATGATGGCTTCTGGTGTTTCGACTTCAGTATTTTTAATGTTTTTATTTAATGCAAGTAGATATCGGTTGCCGACTTGATCAAAGAGTGGTAGTAATTCTTCAAATGATCCATCTTGGTGATGGTCTTCCTTTATGATGCCACTTTCAATGGTTTCTTGGTAATATGGACATGAAAGTGTTTCTTCAGGTCCATTGAGTGTTGTGAACGTTTGATTGTTATAAATATAGAGTTTTGCCCGATATTTTTTATATTGGAATACTTGCGTATATTTTTTTATATTTTGTAGGGCCAGCAGTCTTTGTGCTTTATACGTCTCTTTATCTGTGGTGCATACCATTAAGTTTATGGTATCTTCTTTGGCACATGAAAAGATGAGTTGATAGTATTTATCTTTAGATGGATTTAAAAAGAGTGTATGTGGATTTTTTGTTTGATGGATATAGTTTAAAAAAGATACCCAATACTTTGGATCATCATGAAATGATTCAAGTGATATTTTTAGGGAATCTATGGTGTAGTTTGTGATTGTATCTGAATTTTCTTTAATAAGTTTAATAGTTGTGTTTGATAGCGTATGACTTACATGTCCGTTGTTTGTCATGAATTTTCTCCCCTTTATAGAACTCTAGTTTACATGATTTGTGCGATTAAATCTATCTTTAAATTCTGGTATGGCCTTATTTACTTATTTTTATGATAAATTTGAAAAATATGATTAAAACTTATAAAAGTAATTGTGGTAAAAAATGTGTGTGTAAATGACTACATAGTGGACATTATGGGTTTAAACACACAATTCAGTGGAAATAATGAATGAAAGAGCTTGCATTTCTCAAAATCTTTGATATATTGTAAGTAGTTCTTGGTATATACCACAAAGGAAGGAGGAAACTATATTTTCGGTATTCAAGAAACTCAATACAATTTAAATTGTATTAACTTTAGATATATAAGTAAAATATAGGAGATGAATATGAAAAAATTTACAGATTTTATGGAA
>CAYSBB010000115.1:2117-3335 GCA_964429205.1 uncultured Erysipelothrix sp. | reverse complement strand
CCGTTAAAGGCACCCACACTGAGCATTTCATAAGCCATAAATGTTTGAGAGAAAGCGAGTGCAATCATGTAACCAACACCCATGTTAATCACATCTGGATCTGAAATAAAAATTGAGAAAATGGGTTTTGGAAAGAGTAAGAAGATTGATGTCACAATGAGTCCAAAGACAGTCACGACTTTTAAACCATAGTAATAACCTTCTTTAATTCTTTCAGGTTTTTTTGCACCCAGGTTTTGACCCACAAAGGCTGAGATTGCACCTTGAAGACCCCCTACTGTCACCCACGTTATGGATTCTATTTGAATTCCTATCTTTTGTGTTGCGATAGCATCTGTTCCAAATTGAATCACAAGACGCGCAATGACCATGGAAATCATGGTAAAGATCAGTGATTGTGCGGTGGCTGGTGAAGAGATCTTAATGACATCTTTAATCTTGTCAAAATTAATTGCATTTTTTAAGCTTGCTTTAATTTCATCATTTGAACTGATCACCAAGATGACCAAGGTTAAAAGTCTTGATATTGTGGTTGCCCAAGCTGCCCCTACAATGCCCATTTTTGGAAGACCAAACCATCCAAAAATCATAATGGGATCCAATATAATATTAAGCAGCAAACCGATCGTATTGGCTTTGAATGTTATTTTTGTATTACCATAAGATGTTAAAACAGAAGTAATGACAGCCGCAAAAAATAGAAATGGAATTCCTACTAAGGCATGTCTTAAATACTGAATTGCCATGGTTTCAACCACAGCATGTTCCATCTTGAAAAATCCAATAAGTGGTTTAGAAAATATAAAAAAGACACTTGAGAAGATGACGGATAAAATCAGTGCCATCCACAAACTATTCTTAGTATAAGTTTTCGCATCTTCAACATTTCTTGCGCCCAAAGATTGGGCAACGCGTACACCTGTTCCAATCACAATCAGTGTTGAAACACCCGTCGCAAGGTTGGTATAAAAACTGGCAGTTCCAACGGCACTTACCGCATTGGCACCCAGTCTTCCAACCCAAATCATATCAATTAAGCCAAAGGCTGTTTGTACAAAGTTAGATGCAATGATGGGTAAACTTAAGGCAATTAAAACCTTCTTAATATCATCATGCAACATATCCATATGTTTTTTCATTTTACACCCCTTTTGAATCATGCTAATGCATTATCGCATATTTCTAGAATTTGTCTAGTAACTCCCTTTTTAATAACCA
>CAYSBB010000115.1:0-2017 GCA_964429205.1 uncultured Erysipelothrix sp. | reverse complement strand
CAGGGCCTTGTACTTAGGTTATTTAAAATTTAACTTTACATGCGCCACGATTGATATCGTACAGTGACCATGCGATCCCAATCACAATGAGTCCTAAAGTCATGAACTTATAAGGAAGTCCAGCAAAGGGTAAAGCAATTACTGAGAATGTGATGCCAATATTTGCGAATAGGGCGATGACACAAGGTGTACATCCATAAGTTAAGATCGCAAAGAAGACTGAAAGAAAACCAAGGTTTGTTCCTTTGGGTTCTATCGCTTTGATTTTGAGCATGACACTGCTAAGCACCATTAAAAATGCAGAACCAGCGGCCATGATCATGTTGAGTCCAATATTTACACCTACCAACGTGTTGCTGTAGCTTTGTGCCATTTCAGCATAACTCATATTAAGGTAGTCAACGACTGTAAATATAATGAGGAAAAAGAGAAAGAATAAGATTCCGTCTCTTTGTACCTTTTTAGTTTCTAATTGTTGTTTAAGAAACGCTAACATTAAGCAGCTTTTGCAATTGTATCAAGGAAGACTTCCATAGGTTGGTTTCCAACGAAGTCATGTGAGTCGTTGATCACAATTTTTGGAACGCTTGATACGTTGTGTTGTGCTGAAAGTTGACTAAATGTTTGAGCTTCTACCATACTTGCTTTAACGTATGGGTTTAGCATTGCAATTCTGTGTGCTTTTGTTACGGCACCAGGGCAATGTGGACATGTTAAAGTAACGAATACTTTAATGTCTGTTTCTGTATCGATGGCTTTGATTGCATCAATTGTTTCTTGATCTAAGTCAAGTTCTTTTCCTGACATATCCACAAGTGCTGCTAAGAGTGAGTTAATTTCATGTCCTGCAGGGATTCCGTAGAAACGTACACCTTTGTCTTGTCCATCTTGATCTAAAACAACAACGGTTGGGTACATGGTAACACCATGAATTGCGCCCACTGATTTGTCGCCTTTAACATCGATTAATTCATATTTAATTTTGTCATTGACTTCTGACATTTCTGATAAGAGTTGGTTTGTTTCTGTACATGTATCACATGCTAAAGTATCCACATATAATTTCACTTGTACATCATTAACCATATCTTTTAGGATATCTCCTAACATTTTTCTTACATCATCATTTAAAAATTGACTCATTTTATTTTTCCTCCATCTTTAGAATATAATTGCTGGCAGTTAATCCAGCGATAGCACCATCTGATGCTGCTGTAATAATTTGTTTATAAGGCATATTGGTGACATCACCTGCCGCAAAGAGTCCTGGTACATTTGTTTCTTTGTATGCATTGACAATAATCTCTTGATCATCATTCAATTCAACAAAATGTTTCACCAAATCTACTCTTGGATCTTGTCCAATTTCAATAAAGACACCTTGTGCTGCTTTTTCAACCGTTGTATCGTTTTCTTTGTTATAAATCGTTACAGATTCAACTGCATTTTCACCATTGATTGCTGTAAGTACAGATCCCAATTCATAAGTGATGTTTTCTGTTTCAAACATACGGTCTAAAAGAATTTGTTCAGCACGCCATACTGAGCGGTGTACCACATGAACATGTTTTGCCCACTTGGCCACATCAACTGCAGCTTCAACTGCTGAGTCTCCACCCCCGACGATGATCACTTCTTTTTCTTTAAAGAAGGGCGCATCACAGATTGCACAGTATGAAATACCTTTTGCACTGAGCTTTTGTTCACCCTCAAGTCCAAGTTTACGGTGCTCTCCACCTGTTGCCATAATGACTGTTTTTGCTTTTACTAACTCGCCATTAGATAATGTCACATCAAAGAGGCTTTCACCTTTTACGATTTGATCCGCAAAGGTACTTTCTAAGATATCTACATTTAAACTTGTTGCGTGCTTATGGAATCGTTCCGTAAGCTCTCCACCTGTTATTTCATCAAATCCCAAATAGTTTTCAATTTCATTGGTTAAAGCAACTTGTCCACCGCGATTTCCAATAAGCAGTAAAGGTCTCAAACCTTTTCTTGCCATATAGATCGCAGC
>CAYSBB010000114.1:0-3387 GCA_964429205.1 uncultured Erysipelothrix sp. | reverse complement strand
ATTAAGTCGTTTGTTCCAATACTGAAGAAGTCTACTTCTTTAGCAAATTGGTCTGCAAGTGCAGCAACGGCTGGAATTTCAACCATGATACCAAGTTCGATATCATCACTGTAAGCAATACCTTCTTTTGATAAGTTTTTCTTCTCATCTTCAACTAGTGCTTTTGCAGCTCTAAACTCATCGAGTGTTGCGATCATTGGGAACATGACGCTGAGTTTTCCGTATACGGATGCACGTAAGAGTGCACGCAGTTGTGTTCTAAAGATTTCTGGACGATCCAGTGTTAAACGAACTGCTCTATATCCCAAGAATGGGTTCATTTCTTCTGGAAGTTGTAAGTATGGTAATTCTTTATCGCCACCAATGTCGAGTGTTCTAACAACAACACGTCCTGGTGCCATTTTTTCAAGTACTGTTTTATAAGCAACAAATTGTTCTTCTTCTGTTGGCAGTTCATGTGAATCCATGTATAAAAATTCTGTACGGTAAAGCCCCACACCTTCACCACCGTTTTCAATTACGGAATCCACATCATTGGGTGTACCGATGTTTCCAGCAAGTTCTACTGTACGGCCATCTTTGGTAACACTTTCTGCATCTTTAAGCACTTTGAGACTTTCTCTGTGCGCTTTGAATGCGTCTGCTTTTTCTGAATATTCTTCTTTTTGTGCATCTGTAGGTCCAAAGATAATGGTTCCTTCAATTGCATCTAAGATGATTTCATCACCATGGTTAATATCATCGAGTAATGGACCTGCTCCAACAACTGCTGGAATTTCAAGGCTTCGTGCCATGATGGCTGAGTGTGATGTACGTCCACCAATCTCAGTTGCAAATCCTTTAACGAATTGTCTGTCTAATTGTGCAGTATCTGAAGGTGTTAAGTCTTCTGCAACAATGACTACTTCTTCATTAATGATTGAAAGATCAGGAATTTCTAGCCCTAATACTTTACATGTAATTCTATAGGTAACGTCTTTAATATCTGCTGCACGCTCTTTAAAGTAAGGATCATCCATACTCTCAAACATTGCCACCATCATATTTGAGACTGAGTCAATCGCAAAGTCTGCGTTAACTTTATCATTTTTAATCATGTCTTCAATTTGTGAAATAAACTCTGGATCTTCTGCAATCATAAGATGTGCATCAAAAATTGCTAAATCCTCATCAGTTAATTTACCGATTGCTTTTTCCTTAATTGAAGCAATATCTTTTTTAGCTGACTCAACTGCATCCTCAAGACGCTGAATCTCAGCTTCAACATCTTGGTCTTCTTTACGTTCAACGTTGATGACTGGATGTTGTAATTTAAAAACTTTTGACACTGCAACGCCTGCAGATGCCGCTATACCCTTAATCATAACAATCTCCTTCTCTTTTCAGTGATTTTTTCCTCACTACCTAAACAATTTTAACATTTTAACCCCAAACTTTCAACAGACGAAAGAAAGTGCATACAAGGGTTCAATAAACAAAGAAAAAAAGGTTACCGAAATCAAATTTCGATAACCCATAAAGTTTAAAGTTATATTAACGTGCGTAGTAAGGTACGACATGTTTTGGCAATCCTTTTTCATCATAAAGGATGACAGGTTGACCTTTTAGAAGTGGTGTAATGTAGTCTAAAGCTTCTTGTGTAACACCTGCAAAGTCTGGTAAGATCCACTCTAATGGGAAGTTCTTAACGTGGTTTGCAATGTTTGAAGCATCTGTAGCAATGTACTCTACATCATATTCTTCTGTATCGCGACGTACAACACAAACAGTTTTACCTGTGAATTTACCATCTGTTGAACGCATGTGTGCTGACATACCTAAACGGAATGATTCAGTCACGTCTACAAGTGATTGTTCTGTAGCATGTGATCTTTGTGCGTTTGCAAGGTCTTGCACTTTAGCACGTGGTGAAAGTCCAGCTTTTAAGATCATGTCTCTTAATGCGCTTCCTGATCCACCTAAAACAGCATGTCCAAATGTATCGTCTTGTGATTCAGCAGCTGCTAAATATGTTCCGTCTTCGTAACGAACACCTTCTGATACAACAATGTAGCATTTTCCTTTTTCATCCATGTGACGTTTTACTGCCGCAAGGAAGTCTTCTTTAACAAATGGTACTTCTGGTAATACAAGTACATCAACAATGCCTGTTACACATGCACTTGCTGCCATCCAACCTGCATCACGTCCCATTGTTTCAAGAATGAAAACATCTTCACGTGTATAAACAGTTGAATCTAAGTGTGTTTGTAATGCAGTTGTTGCAATGAATTTTGCAGCACTTGCAAATCCTGGACTGTGATCCATAACCATAAGGTCATTATCAACAGTTTTTGGACATCCAACGAAACGACGTCCTTCGATTCCGTTAGCTTCTGCATATTGTGTCAATGCATAAACTGTATCCATTGAGTCGTTTCCACCTGTGTAGAACACTGTTTCAATGTCATATTTTTCTAATACTTTGAATAATTTTTCAAAGTCTGCTGTATTTTCACGCAATAATTTATAACGGCATGAACCTAAAGCACTCGATGGTGTTTGACGTAAAATACGGTTTTCCTCATCACTCATGTGTGTAAGATCAACAAGCATCTCATCTAAAATACCTTCGATACCGTGTAATCCACCATAAACCTTATCGTAGTAAGGATTCATTTGGTTTGCTTTAACGACACCCGCAACAGTCGCATTAATAACTGAAGTTGGGCCGCCTGATTGTGCAACTAAACAATTTGCCATAATGTATAACTCTCCTTTTATTTTTCAATTTCTATTATACACTAAATTTATAAATAACCAAATAATTAAAGGATGAAAGCGAATTCACCGGATGATTTCTTTTAATTTGTGCTTTTCCACAACTTTTAACAGATAAGAAACAACATTCGGGTCATACAACTTACTGGCATTCCCCTTCATAATCACCATTGCTTCATCCACACTTTTCTTAAATGATTTATCTAGTGGGTTCATGAGCTTACTTGCAGAAGATGCCACGCGCAAGATTCTTGCGCTCAATGGAATCTCTTCTTCTTTAAGACCTTGTGGTAAACCAGTGCCATCATAATTCTCTTTATATAATAAAACTGTATTGGCTAAATAAGAATACTCAGGCATGGAAGACAAGATTCTAAACGCAAGTTCAGTATGGACTTCATACTGCTCTTTATATTGAGGATCATCACTTCCCGCAAGTAAAGCTTCTTTACTTAAACCAATCTTACCAATGACATGATACTTGCTGGCCTTTTCTATCATCTCAGTTAAATCATCACCCAAATTCATTTCAAGTGCGATTTGTTTTCCTAAGAAACTCACAAAATCAGAGTGTTCTTTCTCCCATGGATTTCTTTCAATGACTTGATCCAGAATATAACGCATGAT
>CAYSBB010000113.1:0-3389 GCA_964429205.1 uncultured Erysipelothrix sp. | reverse complement strand
TCATGAACTACATATTATATCTACTGTGGGTGCACAAGCTGATGATGATGCATTCCAAGATGGATGGAAGTTCTTACATGGAGATCACAAAGGTGTTGATTCACTGGAATTTAGTGATGGTATGATGTTATTTAATGAAGATATTTCTTGGTATGAACATCATGATCATTATATGAATACAATTGCAGATGAGCACTATTACCGTACCAATGATTACTTAAAAAATAATGTCGACCGCTATAATTACTACAAACGTGCATATGATGCAGAAGGTAATATTGATGTAGAACATACTTCAAAAGTATTTGTGGGTGAATATGCTTCAACCGACAAAAATACTTTACATGGTGCAATCAGTGAAGCGGCTTTAATGACTGGTTTTGAGAATAATGCAGATGTGGTTGTTATGGCTTCCTATGCGCCGTTATTTAATAAAGTATTAACGGACACAACATATCGCTGGACGCCAGATTTAATTTGGTTCGATAATGAAGAAGTATGGTTTACACCAAACTATCATAACCAAAAATTATTTGGAAATAACATTGGAAGACACGTATTAAAAACTGATTTCACAACGTATCATGATGGTGTTGAAACAACACGTACACCAAAAGGTGCCATCAGTATCGCTTCTATTAACAGTGAACTTTTAATTAAAAAAGTAACAATCATTGATAATAAAACACGAGAAGTACGTTTTGCACAAGATTTCTCTCAAGCACTTGATGCATCGATTAAAACGTATACACATGGCTTAGGCTATACACAAACAAATGAAGGTATCATTTTAAAGGCACAAGATAGTGGTGAAAATGGTATAGTCATTGATCAAGACTTTGAGGATTATACTTTAGATTTAGATGTAAAACGTATCAGCTCTGAAGGTGCAATCTTAGTGGGCGTTGGTCTCACATCCCTTAATCCAAAAACGGTTCATGAATATGCGATTGATTATCAAGGCCATACAACAGGACTGCGTGTATTCAAAGATGGTATAGAAGGTTATCGCATGGGTGATTTCTCAACCAGTGTTGTTGCAGGAAACTTAAGAAGAAGCCTTCATGAGTCATTAGAAGACCATGAGAATTTAAATGTAAGTATCAACTTTGGTCGAGAAGATTTATCAGCACACTATACGGTAGATAAGTCTGATGTCAAAGGACAGCTTGTTGTGAAAAATGAAGTATACAATAAAGAACTCTTTAATACAGTTAGTGAAGATGATGAAGCACTGTACATTAAATTGGTAAATATTGATCCAGTCGATAAATGTGTTTCACTTGATTTAACAAATTGGAACTTAGAAGATAAAGCGACACTAAGTATTTTAACAGGAGATGATGAAATCTTGGATATGTCAAATGTCAATGAAAAAAATCAAGAACGCATTCAAACTATCACAAAAGAAGTTCATGTTGTAAAAGGACATATCGATCTTATGTGTTCAAAATATTCAGTGAATGTTTTAAAAGTTTTGAAATCATAAAATTAAGACACTTATGTGTCTTTTTTTAAATAGAAGGGAATTATATGAAAAAAATAATAACAGTCTTTATGATAGGATTACTCTTAGTACCATCATTTATCAAAGTAGAAGCCAATGAAAAACCATACTTTAAAAATGTCGGGGTGCATGACCCTTCCATTATTAAAGAAGGTGATACGTATTACGTATTTGGAACGCATGGTGCAGCCGCAAAATCACCAGATCTTAAAAATTGGGATTTTTTTGTGACAGGTGATATCTATACCCATTCACTTTTGGGAAATATCAGAGAAAACCTTAAAGAGTCTTTTAAATGGGGTGGTGTTGCTGAAAGTAATGATATTGGCGGTATGGGGATTTGGGCACCTGATGTTGTATACAACCAAGACTTTGTCAAACCCAATGGCGATAAAGGTGCATATCTTATGTATTACAGTATATCGATGGGACAAGATATAGAAGGCATTAATCATGCACGATCACTCATAGGATTGGCTTATGCAGATGATATAGAAGGCCCTTATACATTTGTTGAAAATGTTATTTATACTGGCTTTCATAAAAATGAAGGAAAAAGTCATTATAGCCATACAGATTTTTTAGATGTTTTTCCTAATGAAACTCCCAGAGATGATTATTTCACTTTAGATGGATCTTATGATTTCAATATGTATCCAAATGCTATCGATCCCACGATTGTAACATCACATGATGACCGTTTATATATGGTTTATGGTTCATGGCATGCAGGTGTTTGGGTTTTAGAATTAGATAAAGAAACGGGCTTACCCCTTAGAAATCAATCATACACGTATGACGACTCCAATAAGAATGTAGATCCATACTTTGGAACACAAATATCAGGTGGTTATTGGACCAGTGGTGAAGGGCCTTATATTCAATATCATGAGCCATCAGGATACTATCATTTATATGTTACATACGGCGGATTAAATCAAAACGAAGAGTACAATATGAGATTCTTTAGATCTAAAAATATCGATGGCCCGTATGAAGATATCGATGGGAAAAATCCGATATTCAAAACTCATGGTAGTAATGATAGACTTGGGAATCGATTGATGGGTAGTTTTGAGTTTGTAAAGGAGCAGACCATCGATAATGATGCGGATATCTTTGATTATCGTGTACCAGGGCATAATTCAGTACTTTATGATGATAACGGTAATGACTATATCTTCTTCCATACACGCTTTAAAGATACAGGGGAAGCACATGAGCTTCGTGTACATCAACTTTTATTTAATGAAGATGGCTGGCCCTTAATTGTGCCAGAGCGTTACAGTGAAGAAACGGTCGTTGAAGTAGCTGATGATATTGCGGGAACTTATTTAATCGTAAGACAAGAACAAGATAATGCGAAACCCAGTAAAACATCTCTTGGGATTACTTTAGAAAAAAATGGATCCATTAAAGGAAAGTTAAAAGGTACTTGGTCTTTTGAGGAAGGTATCTTATCAATTACCCTAGCAAACGCGACCTATCGAGGATATCTTTTAAAACAAAAAACTGCCACGAGTGGCTATCATGAAGATTATACGTTCACGCTTATTGGCTCAAACGGACGAACTAAAGGTCATTCTATTTTAGGTATTAAAATATCAGCCTTAGATGCTGAAAACTTACTCAAAAAAGCTGTTGATGATTTAGAACCACCAAGAACCAAAGACGTTCAAGCCAATATGAAACTTCCTACACAAACCTATGGTGGTATCACTATAAAGTGGGCATCATCAAATTCAAAAGTCATGTCTTCAAGTGGAAAGGTCAATCGTTCAGAAAAACCAGAAAAACTGACACTTACTGCGAAACTTGTTTATGATGAATATCAAACAGAAAAATCATTCGATGTAACTGTTGTAGGTGAAGATGGATCAAG
>CAYSBB010000112.1:0-3410 GCA_964429205.1 uncultured Erysipelothrix sp. | reverse complement strand
GCATATCTATCTTATCTATCCATGGTACAATCACCCATTCGAAGTTTTTCTTCCATGGTACACCGTTACCAAGAAGCACAAGTATCTTTTGAAAGAATTGCAGATTTACTTCAAAGTCATCCTTCTATTGTGAATGCTAAAAATCCAAATGCCTTTAGCCATCAAGATATTACCTTTGAAAACATCAGTTTCTCTTATGATCAAAAACAAACAGTAATCCATGATTTAAACATGACACTTAAAAAAGGTGAAACCAGTGCCTTGGTTGGAAGTTCAGGCTCTGGTAAAACAACCCTCGCAAAACTTTTATCAAGACTCTATGATCCAACTCAAGGACACATATATATAGGTCATACACCTTTAAATGAAATTGAACTCGAAGCACTGCGAGAAAATATAGCGATTGTATCACAAGATGTTATCCTAATTGATGGTACAATAAAAGAAAACATTATTTTTGGTCATGAAGACATCAATGAAGACAAACTCATTGAAGCAGCAAAAAACGCCAATATCTATGACTTCATACAAAGTTTACCAGGCGGTTTTAACACACAAGTTGGAGAACGTGGTGTTAAACTCTCAGGTGGACAAAAACAACGCATTGCGATTGCTAGAATCTTCTTAAAGGATGCACCCATCCTTATATTAGATGAAGCGACCGCTGCCTTAGACAACAAGTCCGAAAAGTCAATTCAAAATGCTTTAGAAAGACTCATGAAAAATAGAACTACCCTTGTGATTGCACACCGCCTATCCACCATTAAGCAAGCCGACCAAATTATGGTCATGGAAGAAGGACAAATTATAGAGAAAGGCAATCACGAAACACTACTCAACAAACAAGGTCATTATTATGATCTGTATACTGCACAATTTAATTAAAGGAGTACACACTATGATAGAACACTTAAAAAACCTTGGCCTCACAGAAATCGAAAGCCGCTGTTACTTAGCACTTTATGAAAAGAACAATCAAACAGGTTATGAGGTTGCTAAAAATTTAGGGATATCAAGATCCAATGTCTATGCATCACTTCAATCCCTCGAACAAAAAGGGGGCTGCATTTCAAGTGGCGATACAAAAACAACTTACACAGCCGTACCCATTAGGGATTTCTTAAACATCTTAAGAATGGATTTTAAAAAATCTTCACGATTTCTTCGAAGGGAACTCGCAAAGTCAAAAGCATCACCCTTTGAAATGAAATCAGTCCAAGGAGAAGAAAAAGTCCTCAACTTAATCACCCAAACACTCATGAGCGCAGAAAACACACTCATCATAGAATCACCAAATCATGCACTTGAAAAGATTAACCCAATCTTACAAGAGCTCGAAATAGAGTATGAACACTATGAAGCAGCACATATCAGTATTATGAGTGATGAAAAGGCAGTGTTTATTGGTACCTTAGATGAAGAAAGTGTTCCCAGCGGTTTACTCACTTATCATCCTTCTTTAGTCAGTTATTTTAAAGACAGTTTCAACAATAAAAAAATGATCCAAGCCATACAAAAACAACTTGGACCAGAATTTCTAGATCAATTTGAGTAACACATACTTGTGTTACTTTTTTAATAGAATCGCTAAAGTATCACTTTCTAGACTTAAAGTACTGCCCTTTAAGTCATCATATAAGCCCACCACTTCAAAGCCTGCTTTTTCCACTTCTTCCCTTAACATCTCCACATTAAAGTATTGATACCATCTGTGAATCACTTTTGAAGACGTTTCTGAAATTAAAACATGCTTATCAAGTGCCACAAAATTTTCATAAGTTTCCGCTATCGCAATTTCGATATGTTCTTTTGGATACCAAAAGCTTTTTGAATTATGTTCAATGACTGTTTTATATGGTTTGATGTTCATAAATTTATGAACTGTAAAAACATCCATCAAGAAATGTCCCCCCTCTTTAAGACTTCGATATATATTATTAAGAAGCTTTTTTCTATTTTCTTTACTTAAAGATCCGTAGTCACAATAAATTAATGTCGCAAAATCAAAAATATTTTCATCCTGTATCTCAAGGTAGTTTTCATTTCGATAGTGAATGTTGAGTTTTTTTTCTTGAGCTGATGTTTTCGCATATTCAATGGAACGACTTGAAAAATCAATCCCACTGACATCTAAACCCATCTTAGAGAATGCTTCACAGTAAAGGCCTGGTCCACATCCAAAATCGCAAAGTTTTTCTATTTTTAGACTTTCAAAAATTGGCTTCATAAATTCTATTGATGCATCCATAAATTTGAAATTTCTAGAAGCACTGTCTAAATAAGCCGATAAATGTGAATTTAAAAGATTCTTTGAAATATAAGGATCATCCCAATAAGCATTATCAGATGCTTCAAATAAATAATTTACATGCAGTAAACCCTGTAACTTTTTATACATATCATCACCAAATAAACTTTATCACAGCTTTTATCTAAAACCAAACACTATCACTTATGATTAGTTTACTTGTGAAAGCCTTGTTTTAAGTGGTATGATTTTCTTAAAGAAGGTGAAAACATGTTTGAATATATCAAAACCAATCAAGATAAATATTTCAAACTTTTGTTTGAGCACCTTTCGCTTACACTTTATGCTTTACTGATTGCGATCATATTTGGGTTGTTGATTGCATTTTTGGTGTACAAACACGAAAAAATCGCAAACTTAATCCATAACTTTACCACAAGCCTTCGCGTAGTCCCATCTCTAGTCTTTATGCTTATACTCATGCCTTGGCTGGGTACTGGACGAACACCAGCACTTGTATCCCTTACCTTAATCGGACTTCCTTTTATGTTGGGACACACACTTACCGGCCTTATAAACATTGATCAAGACATCTTAGAAGGTGCCGTGGCTTCTGGAATGAATCAGCGTCAAATGTTCTTATCCATTCGACTCCTACTTGCAAGCCCCAGTATTGTGACAGGGATGCGCTTTGCGAGCTTAAGCATTGCAGCTGGCGCGCCGATTGCAGCTTATATTGGTGCAGGCGGACTGGGTGAATTTATACTCTCTGGAATGGGACAATTTAGACAAGATATTTTATTAACCGGATCCATCAGTATTATGGTGATCTGTTTAATCTTAGAAATTTTCTTTCAAGCCGTTTATCTTTATGTACGTGCATCTGTAAAGGAGTGATTTTGATGAACACACATAAAAAATTATTTTTAGTTTTATTTTTAAGTCTTTTTCTTAGTGCTTGTAGCACCAAGAGTCAAGATACAATCACAGTAGCATCCAAAGATTTTACCGAAAGTATTATCGTAGGAGAGCTCTATAAACAAGCCCTTGAAGAAGCTGGCCTCAAAGTCAAACACCAAAAGGCACTGGGTGCCAGTAAGATTTTACTTGCGGCAATGGAAAGTGGCGAAGTTGACATTATCTCAGAATATACATCAACAGG
>CAYSBB010000111.1:0-3546 GCA_964429205.1 uncultured Erysipelothrix sp. | reverse complement strand
CGCAAAGTTTCTTTGTTTGTTGATCATTGAAATACCGATTGAAGAAGTCAGCTCAATATTCGCAACCAAATGTGATAAAGCTTTGGTTAATTTATAAGACAAGTCTTTTACATCATTAAAAGAGGTCACATTTTTCATGTATACACAAAACTCATCTCCACCATAACGTCCAATCACATGGGCTTGACTATAAACGGTATCTAATGCAAGCGCCACACTGTGTAGCACTTCATCTCCGACTAAATGACCATGAAGATCATTAATAGCTTTAAAATCATCCAAGTCAATCAAAATAAAAGCATCGGTCTCTTCAATTTCTTTTGAAGCCAATCTCTTTTCAATTTTCTCTTTAGTGTAGCGGTAGTTATATAAATTGGTTAAACCATCAATTTTGGATTGATACTCTAAAATCTCAAGTTGTTTTATTTCTTCACTCACATTGCGAATGCTTCCAAAGACAGCTTTTACTTTATCAATACGATCCATTAAGACAAATTGTTTAATTAAAATATACTCTAACTTACCTTGATGATTTTCAATACTGATAATATGTTCCCTATTAATCAGTTCTGACGTAATAGATTCAATGATTTTTTGACGAATCTCTTCAGGATCAAAAGATGCATCAAAATGCAGTTTTTCTTTCCCTATGTATTCAATTGTTTTATTATGTAAATCATATTCAAATATTAATTCACCTGAAAACTCTGACAATAAACTATATCTTTGGTTTTCTAAATAGAGTTCGTTTTTTGCTTTAAAGAATTTAAGGGTTAAATATATAAAACTAAAAAGGACCGCAAACACCACCAGAAATATATATTCACTGTAGTTTTCAAAAAAAATCAAGATCTTATTTTTAGTCAACTTATCAATTAAGCCAGAACGATTGCGCGCAGTCAAAAAAGCCCCCAAATGAAACTTGAGGGCCATAAGCGTGATATAGGCCTGTTTTAAACTGTTTTCTACAATTTGTGTCATGTTGCAATCATAGTCTATTTTAACACTTTTCGCAAGTATTATAATACATCGTATTGTGCTCTTTTCAGATATTTTGGCGCAACATCAAAAATAGTATAAGCACCATATTTATGTTCTAAGTTCATGTTCACACAAGCATAGGCATATGCAACTAAAACTTGTGCTGTAAAATCTGGATTTGATTTCAGTTTTAACGAAAATTCCATCAGTGCATTATCATCTGATCCAATCACAAATCCACCATGTGGCATAGTTGGAAATCTTAAATCTAGTTCTTCTTGCGATACAAAATGAACATGTGTTTCATAAGGCGCAAAGTAATTGGGCATGGTCTTGATTTCCTGTTCAAGCACATCCTTATCTTCACGATCACTCACCACATAAACAACACGCTTATGCTTGTCTTCAATATCCTTTTCACCAAGACGCGCCTTTTTCATGGCTTCTTCTTGAGGAACGGTTAATTGAATTGCTGCTTGTACACCATCTAAACGACGTACAGCATCTGAGTGTCCTTGGCTAACACCTTCTCCCCAAAATGTATGATTGGACACACCCAAAATACTTTCAATATAAAGTCTTTGAAGACTGAATATGCCTGGATCCCATCCAACCGAAACAATAGCGGTTGTTTTATTTGTTTTTCTTTGAACATTTTCTTGATGTTTTTCAATGAGTTTATGATTATCATAACTATCCACTGTATTAAAATACTGGGAAAGTTCTGGTGTTTGAACGGGTAAATCTGTTGCAGATCCACCACATAAAATACACACATCAATCTCATCTTCAAAGTTAAGTAAATCATCCATATGGTAAACGGTTGCTTCTAAAGTTGAGACATTTTGAGGATCGCGGCGCGTAAAGACCCCTACAATTTCTGCATCATCTTTATTTAAAAGTACTTTTTCAACACCCTTGCCTAAATTTCCATATCCAACAATCGCGACCTTAAGCATTTTCAACCACATCCTTCAATGTATAGCGACCTGATGTTTTTGAAACAATATAACGTACAGCTTTATAAGCACCCATCGCAAAAATCTTTTTAGAATAAGCACTGTGCTTAATTTCTAATACTTCATCTTCACCCGCAAAGATGACGCTGTGCTCCCCAACGATGGTGCCTGATCTTAATGAGTGCATCCCCACTTCATTTAAGTGTTTGAGGTCACTTTGACCTGAGCGTCCATAAACTGGATACAAGTTTTTTCTTGATTCATTTAAAGCATCGAACATCATTTCAGCGGTACCTGATGGTGCATCTTTTTTATAACGGTGATGTTTTTCAATAATCTCTAAATCAAAGTCATCTAAGATTGATGCAAGTTTTGTGATGGCTTCATTTATAGCATAAACACCCAAACTATAGTTTCCAGCTTGAACAATGGGGATATTTTGACTTACCGTATCGATGAGTTGATGTTGTGCATCACTGATTCCCGTAGATGCAATGAGAAGTGGTTTCTTTACACTTTGTGCAAATTCAAGAACACTGTCTAAAAAGCTTGCATGTGAAAAATCTACAATCACATCAAAATCTTGAGTGATCTCTTCAAAACGGGTTACCGTTTCAAATGATCTTGTTTCAAGATCTTTCGAAATACCACACACAACTTCAAAATCTTGAGGTAATGTGGCTAAAATCGTTTCTCCCATCGCCCCATTATATCCAACCAGTAATACTTTAATCATGGAGTACACCTTCTAACGCTTCACGATATTTTTCAGAAAGATCTGTGAGTGGTAGACGTAATGTACCATTTGGAATCAGGTCTAATTTGTCCATTGCATATTTTACAGGGATTGGGTTTGGCTCCACAAAAAGATTTGAAATTAAAGGCATCATCTCTTCTTGGTGTTGTTTTGAAGCTTCTTTATTTCCCAAGAAATATTCTGCGATCAATTGATGTGTTTTTAAAGGTAAGATGTTTGCGACCACTGAAATCACACCGTGGCCACCTTTTTCTAAAACATCATAAATTAAATCATCATTTCCTGAATAAATGTAAAATTCAGGTAATGCTTTTGCGATTTTTTCTGTATATTCTAAATTACCGGTTGCATCTTTAATGCCAATGATATTATCAAACTCACTGAGTCGAACCACAGTTTCCACATCGATCTCAACATTGGTACGTGATGGAACTGAGTAAAGAATAATTGGAATATCAACGACACGCGCAACATGTGAGAAGTGTTGGTATAAACCTTCTTGCGTTGCTTTATTATAATAAGGTGTCACTAAAAGTAGTGCATCTGCACCCAGTTTTTCTGCTTCTTGACTCAAATAAACCATATGCAACGTATCATTACTTCCAGTTCCCGCAATGACAGGAATACGACCATCAATCACTTCAACACAATATTCAATCACATCTAAGTGTTCTTTATTGGTTAAGGTTGAGGCTTCTCCAGTTGTTCCTGTGATGACGATGGCATCTGTTTTTTGTGCTACATGCCATTCTAAAAGGTTTTTCAAACTTTCATAATCGACAGTATAATCTGCGTTAAATGGTGTGACGATTGCCACGGCTGATCCTTTAAACATATCTACACTTCCTT
>CAYSBB010000110.1:0-3597 GCA_964429205.1 uncultured Erysipelothrix sp. | reverse complement strand
TCTAAAGGAATCATGGTTGTGATGCCACCATCCATGTACTTTTTACCATTCATCACAACTGAACGTCCCATGACGGGGAGTGTACATGCTGCTTTAATAAAGCGTCCTTTTGGATCCATTTCATCTTTTGAAATCCAAATGGTATCTTGGGCTTCTAAATCATAAACACCTGCATAGTATTCCCCTTTAAATTCAGAAATACGATCAACAGGTAAGCCTACTTCTTGAAAGACGGTATCAAACATATAATCATAACCAATAATTTGTCTTTCAAAAATTAAAGGTCCAAGGCCAGAATTTCTCCAGTTTGCGGCTTTTTCAATGGATACAGTCTTCATAATGTCAGGCACATTGAGTGCATACATGGCACCATAAAGGGCACCTGATGAAATTCCAATCACAACATCTGCTTCATATCCGTTTTCTAAAAGCCATGACAAGCATCCCGCAGTATATGCCCCACGCATGCCGCCACCTTCTAATACTAATCCTAATTTTTTCATGCATTCTCCTATAACAAACCACTGAATATGTTCATAAACCCACGTAACAGTCTTGCGAGATACGGTGTTTTATAAACATCTTCAAGTGTGATTAACTTGGATACTTCAAAGGTATCCAGTGCATCTTGTTTACAATCCATCACAACATCATTGTCCACAAAGACAACGGTTGATTCAAAGTGTAAGTAATAGCTTCTAAAATCCATATTGGTGGTGCCTACGGTACAGATCTTGTCATCTGCTACCATGGTCTTTGAGTGCACAAAGCCAGGTGTATATTCATACACTTTAACCCCACCCTTAATCAAGGATTCATAATTTGATTTGGTCACTTGATTGACCATGACTTTATCAGGAACACCAGGCACAATAATACGCACATCAACCCCTGATGTTGCGGCATTTTTTAAAGCTTGAATCATTTCATAACCCACAATCAGATAAGGCGTTTGAATGTAAATATATTCAGTCGCATTGTTGATGAGGTTTAAATGTGACGCCAAACCCAGATCATATTCATCGGTAGGGGCATCTGAAAAGGCTTGGATATACCCTTTCGTTTCTTTTTCTTCAAAATGATAACGATAGTTTTCAGGATCTTCTTTGATGCCTGTATAGTATTGATAAAACTGCAAGAACATGGATGTGAGCGCATGAACGGCTTCCCCTTCGAAAAATACAGCCGTATCTTTCCAGTGTCCAAAACGTTCAATCTTGTTGATGTACTCATCTGCTAAGTTCAGTCCCCCAACAATTCCGCTTCTTCCATCCACGATACAGGCTTTTCTATGTGAACGGTTGTTCATTTGAATCGCAAGCTTGGGGACAATGGGGTTAAAAGTAACCACGTCAATTCCAGCATCACGACATTGTTTTTGAAGGTCTGTAAAGGTAGCACAACCCCAATCATCATAGATTAGGCGCACATCAACCCCTTGGTTGACTTTCTTTTTGAGAAGTTCAAGTAAGGTTTGCCACATATAACCATCTTTAATGATGAAATATTCTAAGAAAATAAAGCGTTCGGCTTTTTCAATTTCTTGAAGCATGACTTCAAACTTAATTTCGCCACTCTTTAAATATCGTGCATTTCTATTTCTAAAAACAGGATAGTCAGAGCCGTTAATTATATATTGTGTTTGTCTTTGAATTCTTTTACTGATGGCTTTGAGTTCTTGCATGATGGTATCATCTTGAACTAAATTATCTTCACCAAAAGTATCGGATATTCTTTCTCTGAGTAATTTAGGTGCACGACGTCCCCCAATAATAAGATAAATCACAGCCCCTAAAGGCGGAAAGACTAAAATGACAACGGACCACGCCAGGGCATAAGATGGGTTTTCATCTCGATTCACCACCACAACCACAAGGAGTGTAGAAAGGACCATCATCAATACATAGATGAAGTTGTAAGTGAAAATGATTTGCCTCGCAAATTGTATCACCAGCACAAACTGGATCAGAATCAACATCGCAACAATAAATATTTTATTCGTAAGTGCTCTTAAAATTTTAGTCATACTTCACCTCAAACATAGAGTATGTAAATATCTTTTTGTTTATCTCCTAAGCGATACAGTTCATGGCTTTTATCCACATCTGTTCGCCCAATGTACTTTGCGTCTAATTTTTCAATGGTTTTTTTAGAAGGAATATTATCAGGATTACAGGTAATATAGATTTCATATAATCCTTCAATTCTTTGTTTTAAAATTTCTATCAATTGTTTGGTGGCTTTGTAGGCATAGTTTTGTCCACGATAGGGTACATATACCACATAGCCAATGTTGCCATAGTATTTTAAGTCTTGTTTTTCTTCATGTCGATATTCAACACGTCCCACAACACGATCAATGGCTTCTACATAAATATCAAAAAGTATGGTAGGCACTTCAAAATAAGATTCATCCAAAAAGACTTCTTGAAGTGTCACATCATGCATTTGGGATCAGTTTTTTCTCCACGAATACATACGTACCAAATGTTACCGCAAGTAACACAACTATTTTAATAATAGGTAATACATCCAGTGCAGGTAACCCTTCTACTAAGATGTAATACACAAAAGATACTAAAAATGGGGGTGCCAAACGCGCAAATGGTTTTTCTCGTTTATCATAAGCTGCGACAAGTCGATAGATAATCACAAAACCAAACGCAAGGACCAAGCCATAAATCGCAAAGGATAGAAATTCAAACATGGGTGCTGTTTCATAGATTTCTTTGATTTCTTGAAGTTGTTCAAGAGTAATACTACCCAATTCTTCTTGTGTTGGATTTCTATTTATAATGATTGCGTTTGTGACAAGTTGTACCAAAGCCAGTAAATGTGCATTTGCATTAAAGGGTGATGCTAAAATACCACTCCCACTCATGAACCCTACAGGTGATGCTGTATTCTCTTCATCGAATTTCCCGTTTTTCTTCATCATTCTAAAAATGAAGTAACCAGAAAACACAACTCCTACAGCACGTGATAAGCCCGCAAAGAAAATACTGACAGGAACATTCAGTGTCAAAATACCTTCATTAATTAAATAACTACCCGCAATATTTACAATGTTAGTGAAAGCATTAGATACAAAAAATGCACCCAATCCCCACATAATGCCTGCTAGAAAACCAGGACTTTTTTTATACTTGGCAATAAAATAGACGAAGTAGGCTATGACTAAGATGATAGAAAAACCCAGTTCGATAAAAATACGATTATTTATCATAATATTCCTCCAATAACCTATACATTATAGCATAAAATGATAAAAAAGCGTCTGAGAAATCTCAAACGCTTTTTTTTGGTTTTAATGTAAAAATTAGATAACTTTTACGTTTGCTGCTTGCTCGCCACGTTGTCCTTCAACGATGTCGAATGTAACTTCTTGACCTTCTTCAAGTGAATCAACACCTTCAGATTCGATTGCTGTTACGTGCACAAACACATCATTACGGCCTTCTACTGAAATAAAACCGTAGCCTTTGTCTGCAACAAAGAATTTAATTTTTCCTGTATTCATCTAAGTACCTCCTATCAGAAATAAGACGCACTCAATCGCACTTCATAAACTATTAACTTACAGCCCTTCAACACAAT
>CAYSBB010000109.1:2167-3624 GCA_964429205.1 uncultured Erysipelothrix sp. | reverse complement strand
GGTTGAATCACGTTTGTGCCGACTGTACTGAGTAATTGAATCTCAATCACACTAATTGCGTGGTGCATTCCTGTAATAACAATCACTTGTTGGATGGCACCAAAGATCATGTGGCCAATTCCAAGTGGCATTTTTGTGAGTAGTAGTAATAAGTTTGTAGCACCAATTTCTAGACTGTGAAGGACAGGTCCAATCACAAGTAATACCACAAAGATACTGATTAAAATTGTAAAGAACGGTGTAATGATTAAATCAATAAGACTTGGAACAACTTTTCGAAGTTGTTTTTCAAGTGTTGAAATTAACCAACCTGCAAAGATTCCTGGTAAAACAGATCCTTGGTATCCAACAACTTTAACGGACAAACCGAATAGTGAAATGATCATTGGGTCTGCATCACCAGATGATACTGCCCAAGCATTTGGGATTTGTGGGGCAACCATCATAAGACCAACCACAATACCTAAAATAGGGTTTCCACCAAATTTACGGGTTGCGGAGTAAGTGATGAGTACAGGCAAGAAGGCAAATGCCGTATCTGTCAGCATGGTAAAGAGTGTTAAGAACTCTTCATTCATCTCAACGCCAAGGTTTAAGACAAACCCGCGAAGTCCCATAAGTAAACCAGTAGTTACCAGTGCTGGAATTAAAGGCACTAAGATATCTGCAAGAATACGGAACAATTTTTGGACTGGAGTCATCTCATTAAATGCGTCTTCTTTAAAATCACGATCAGCTTCTTCTTGAGGAATCAACTTCATAAACTCTGCGTGGACTTTGTTGACATCACCCGTTCCAATAATAAACTGGTGTTGACCTGATTGATAGAAGTAACCATTGATGTCTTCTTTGACTGCTTCGACTTTATCTTGATCAACAAGGTCATTGCTTTTCACAACAACTCTGAGTCTTGTTGCACAAAAGACAGCATTAATAACATTGTCTTTTCCGCCTACGCTATCTAATATTTTCTCTGCTACGACTTTATAATTCATAACAACCTCCTATGTGGTATCGTTACCATGTTCACATAATAACACATGAATAGCGCTTACACAAGCGAAAATAATAAATCTTGTGATAATTTTTTTTTTATGCTATCTTAAAGGTGGTATCGATACCACAGGAGGCGCTATGGATATCTTAAACTTAGAAAAATATAATCAATTAAAAAATACAAAATGGCGAAACGCATATCACATCCAACCACCACACGGTCTTTTAAATGATCCCAATGGGATGATTTATCATGAGGGTGTCTATCATATCTTTTATCAATGGCATCCATTTGAAACAAGACATGGTCTAAAATACTGGAACCATCTCACTTCAAAAGATCTCATTCATTTTGAACAAGGGGAACATATTTTAAATCCAAGTATTCATTATGATAAAGATGGCGCCTATTCAGGCAGTGCTTACAGGATTGATGATGAAGTGATGTTAATTTATACAGG
>CAYSBB010000109.1:0-2067 GCA_964429205.1 uncultured Erysipelothrix sp. | reverse complement strand
ACCTTTGAAGATGAACATGGAAATCGCGTTTTATATGCTTGGATGGGGGCTGCCGATACATCTTATCCAGATGCAAAAGATGGTTGGACACAAATGCTCTCACTACCACGCGTGTTAGAACTTGAAAATGGACATCTCATTCAAACACCCCATCCACACTTAAAAGCATTACGTCTTGAAAAAGAAATTGATGTGTTCAATAAAAAACACCAAAATCAATATGAACTCATCTTAGAAGATATCAAAGACAGCTTTGAACTAGAGCTTTTTAAAAATGAAGATGAATCACTATTATTAACATACGATAAAGACGCAAAGAAACTCACACTAGATAGATCCAAAATGAAACATCAATTTGCGCTTGATTATGGTGTGATTCGTGAATACAATCTGGAAGATTTACTCAATAAATTACAAATCTATGTCGATCACTCAAGTATTGAAATCTTTATAAATGATGGAGAGGCGGTTATGAGTAGTCGTATTTTCCCAAATCAAAAAGAAAATGAAATCACACTCAACCAAAAAAATATCATCATCACACTTTATCCACTCATTACCACAAACACAAAGCATTTTCTATGACATTATTAAAACAAGCAAATGCACATATAGAAAAGTATTAGCACACTGTAGATAAAACATATAGAAAAAGAAAGAGATTTTATCATTGATACAAATCTTGAAAATAAAGAAGTCGTGATTGGAAAATTTAAAGTACCCAAAAACTAACGCACATCACGTTAGTTTTTTTTATAAAATAATACATAAGTCCATGGTATACTTAGAGAAACGAGGAGGGAAGTTATGAGTGCAACTATAAAAGATGTGGCTAAAAAAGCCGGCGTTTCACCCAGTACCGTCTCAAGGTATTTGAATGATGGATACGTCAGTCAAAAGAATAAAGATGCCATCCAAGAAGCCATGAAAACAACAGGTTATACGGTAAACCTAACCGCGAGACGCTTAAAAACACAAAGCAGTAAACTGATTGCGGTGATTGTACCAAGACTGGATTCAACATCGATGATCAGAACTGTCAACGGTATGAATGAAATTTTCCATGAACATGGGTATCAACTGGTCTTAATTCCAAAAGTAAAAATTATCGAAGATGAAACAGATTATATTAATAAAATTGTCTCACAAGGTTTTGATGCGATTGTAATTACAGCCCATCATATCAATGAGGAAGATGTAAAACTTGCAGAACGTATGTCCATTCCATTTATTTTTGTAGGACAACACCACAAAGATCTCACAACTTATACGATCAATGACTATGAAGTGGGTGAGATCATGGCAAACTACATCAACAAGTTAAACCCCAATAAAGTTTTATATGTGGGGGTCCCTGAATCAGACCACTCTGTGGGATATGTTCGAAAAAAAGGCTTTATGGAAAATGTAAAACCAAATACCACAGCCATTGAAGCAGACTTCGCCATGCAAAGTGCTTATGAAGCACTGAAAACAGTTGACGATATCAAATCATATGACTGTGTGGTTGGAGCAACAGATAATATTGCTTTAGGTGCCATCAGGTACTTACAAGAACTCAATATCAAGATTCCAGAAGAAGTTCAAGTAACCGGTGTTGGTAATTATGAAGTTGGTGTAACCTTAACACCACATCTTACAACACTTGATGTCAGTTATGAAACCCTTGGGAAACAAGTCGCAGAAGAAACACTTAAAAAACTAGAGGTTAAATTAGAAACAAAAGAAAATAAACTGGAATATCACATTATCAAAAGACATAGCACTAAAAGCAATTAAAATTGCTTTTTTTAAAGAAAAGAAAAAAAACTCACCTGTTAAGATGAGTTAATCAATATCAAGAGAAATATTATCTTTTTCACTTTCTACAATTTCGAAGTATTTACGTCCTTCAAATCCAAAGAGTCTTGCGACAATGAAGGAAGGAAACATTTCGATCATGTTATTGAGTTTAAAGACAGAGTCATTATAGAATTGTCTTGAGAATGCAATTTTGTTTTCTGTTTCTGATAATTCTTTTTGAAGGTTCATGAAGTTTTGATTCGCCAGTAAATCAGGATATGCTTC
>CAYSBB010000108.1:0-3717 GCA_964429205.1 uncultured Erysipelothrix sp. | reverse complement strand
ACTCTTAGACTTTAAACAAAACTTAGGCATGGACATTGATGACTTACAAGTTGTTCAAGCTTACTTCAAAAAAGAAAACAGAAATCCCAGTATGACTGAACTTAAGATCATTGATACGTATTGGTCAGATCACTGTCGCCATACAACATTTTTAACACACTTTGATACAGTGAGAATTGATGATGAACGTGTTCAAAAAGCTTATGACTCTTATTTAGAAACCAGAGACATTGTCTATACACACAAAACAAAACCACAAACACTCATGGATATCGCAACCATCAATGCCAAAGAAATTTCACAGAAAGGCCTCTTAGAAGATTGGGACAAATCAAAAGAAGTCAATGCGGTCAGTCTCAATGTGGATATTGATGTGAACGGTCAAAAAGAAGGGTGGCAACTTTTATTTAAAAACGAAACACATAACCACCCAACAGAAATAGAACCTTATGGAGGCGCTTCGACTTGCTTTGGCGGTTGTGTTCGAGATCCATTATCAGGTCGTGGCACCGTTTATCAAGGGATGCGTATCAGCGGGTCTAAAAATCCACTCACAACATTTGAAGATACAAGAAAAGACAAACTTATGGCACGCCAAATCTCACAAAAAGCATCAGAAGGTTATTCTGATTATGCCAACCAAATGGGGATTAAAGCAGGGTACATTCAAGAAGTCTATCACGATGGCTTTGAAGCAAAACGCCTTGAACTTGGGGCACTGGTCGCAGCCGTTCCTCAAAAATCGGTCGTAAAGCTAGAACCACAAAAAGGTGATGTTGTTTTACTTTTAGGCGGCGAAACAGGACGCGATGGATTGGGCGCTGCCGTTGGTTCATCATCCACCCAAACGAAATCATCTTTAAAAACAGTCGGTGCAGAAGTTCAAAAAGGAAATCCTTTAGAAGAACACAAAATCACAAGACTCTTTAGAAAAGACAAGGTCTTAAGTGCCATAAAAAGATGTAATGACTTTGGGGCAGGCGGTGTTTCTGTGGCGGTTGGAGAACTTGCGGATTCCATTCAAATTGAACTGGATCAAGTCCACCTAAAATATGACATGCATCCAGGTGAAATTGCCCTTTCAGAATCACAAGAACGTATGGCGGTGGTCATTGATCAAAAAGATGTTGAGATGTTCATAACTGAATGTCATAAAGAAGACGTCCCAGTTTCACAAATCGCAACCATTACTGATAATCATAAAATGGTGATGCGTTATGAAGGGGAAGTTGTGGTTGAATTAGACCGCGCATTCTTAGATTCAAATGGTGCCATTAAGAAAACACAAGTTCATGTTGCAGCACAATCCTTAAACTTAGAAAAGAAAGCTTACTCAAAAGAAACACTCTTAGATCTTATTTCTAATGTACACGGTGCATCAAGACGCGGACTTAAAGAAAAGTTCAACCACTTCACAGATGAACATATTGATTTACGTATTGACCAAGAAAGCATGACACATCCTTTTCCAGTATCAGGTACGCAAGACATTTCCTTTATGAGTGCAGGCTTTCCCATTCTTTATGAAGAAGACAGTTATCTACATGGCGTATACAGTGTCATTGAAGCTGTTTCACGCCTTGTCGCAAGTGGCGCAAATCCTGAAAATGCACGACTCAGTATACAAGAATACTTCGAAAGACTCACAACTGACACAAAGTGGGGTAAACCCTTCGCAAGTCTACTGGGTGCATTTGAAGTAATGAAAGCTTTTGATTTACCTGCACTTGGTGGAAAAGACAGTATGAGCGGCTCTTATGAAGACTTACATGTTCCTGGAACCCTCATTACTTTTGCGGTTCAAACAGGTAAACAAAGTGACATCATCACAAGAAACTTAAAAGATAAAGACCATAAACTTGTCTTAGTCAAACCAATCTTTCATGAAGATGCATCGCTAAACTTAGAAAAAACAAGAAACCAATATAATGAAATTCACAAGCTCATGCAAGACAACAAAGTCTACAGTGCCTCTACTGCAACAAAGAGTTTATTTGGAAGCCTCTTTGAAATGAGCTTGGGCAGCGACTTTGGACTTTATTTAATTGAAAATGAAGCACTGGTTGATGCACACTATGGCGCACTCATCTTAGAAGTTGATAAGGACTTTGAGCTTGGTGAAGACTTGGGGTATACAACTTCAGAAGATACAGTCAAAGTCGGCGCGTTTGTCTTCGATAAGGATTTCTTACAAGAAAAACATGAAAGTACTTTAGATTCGGTTTACCCCAGACTTCAAACAGAAAAGTGTGATGTTGAGGTTGATGAAACTGAAACACAATTTGTGAAGCGCGTTGAACCTTTAAAAGCATGTCTTCTGATTATGGAAGAAACTGCGAATGATTTAAGTTTAGAAAACAAACTCATTGAGGCAAACATTGATTTTGAAACGGTGGTCATTAAAACACATGACTTTGAAAATTCCGCAGAAGAATTTGTGCGTGTACTTGAGAGATGTAATGCACTGTTCTTAGGACATGGTTCTACAAAAGATATGGAAACGGTCATTTCAGGTTATGAAACAAAACTTTTCTTAACACACTCTTTAGTCAAAGAAGCCTTTGAAAACTTTGTATCACAAGACAAACTTGTGGTAGGACTTGGTAGTGGTGTTTTAACCCTTGCGCAAATGAATTTACTGGGTGAGGTTGAAATCATGCCCATAGGAAAACACATGGTGAATTTAGAAACAGTTGTAAGTAAAGCGTCAGTAGGATTTCAAGAAAAAAATAAAATATATACACTTCCGTATATTACATGCTTCGCGTTTAAAAAAGTGGAAAGTGAATATGCTATCTTACAAACAAAACATACACCCCTGGGTGCTTCTAATATTACTGGACTTCAAAAGGACAGTGTGATGGGGCTCTTAGGGGCTATAGATCAAATAAACAGTGATTTCTTTAGAAATTTAAATACAGACAAGGAGGAAATTTAAATGAGTGTATTAATGTTGATGGGTAGTATCAGTGATGAAAAAGTTGCAAAAAAAGCTTTTGATATTTTTGAAACCTTTGGGGTTGATGTGAAAGTTAAAGTTGCATCAGCACACCGTAGTTTGGATTTGGTTTTAGAAGCCGTATCGGATGAATCAGTTGAAGTGGTGATTGCTTTTGCGGGAAAAGCTGCTCACCTTGCAGGTGTTGTTGCAGGGGCAACGATTAAACCAGTGATTGGTGTTCCCATGTATTCAAAAAGTACATCTGGCATGGACGCGCTTTTATCCACCGTTCAAATGCCAAAAGGTGTCCCGGTCGCAACCGTTGCGATTGATGGTGCTGAAAATGCCGCATACCTAGCGATTCAAATGTTGGCACTCAAAGATGACACTTTAAAAGAAAAACTCCATCACTTTAAAAAACAAATGGTTGAAGATGTAAAAAATATGTCAGATGATTTGGAGTGGGCTTAAATGAGTGGCATCATGGCCGTCTATTCAGAAGATGCTTATGATGATATCCACCCCCTTTTATATCAAGGGATTATGTCACTTCAACATCGTGGCCAAAAAGGCTTTGGATATGTGATTCAAGATATGGCTCAATATGGAAATGGGCTCTTATCAGATGTCATGATTCAAAGCTACAAAGGAAACTTGGGGATTGCATCTGTAAGATATGCCTTTAGTAAAGATAAAGTCAATGAACCACTCCTTCCCAAACAAATGGGTGATTACTATATTGCTTATGATGGTGCGTATACAGATTATGAAAATAA
>CAYSBB010000107.1:0-3726 GCA_964429205.1 uncultured Erysipelothrix sp. | reverse complement strand
TTAAACATGACTTCCCATCCATCTGTAAGTGGATTAAATGATTCCGCCACATGAATGAATGATTCATTCACATTAAAATTAAATACAAAATTATTATAATCATTCACCAGGCCATAAAGTTGTCCCATCACAACGGTTGCGATGAGATAGAAAATAAACATCTTTAAGCCTCGGTTATTTTGAACATAGGTTGAATTCACAACACTACCCACAAAGAAGAATAATGCAATGGTACTTAGATTAGAAGTGATCACATCTAAAAGTAAGACCATAAATACGCGCAGTTCAACTTGTGAGAAGAAGTAGTTGAAGAAACTTCTGATGATGACCATCACATCAGTACCATGCATGGTCACAAGACCAATCACAAAGAATGATACGAGCGCAAAGAGTCCAATAATGAGGTTCCATAATAAGAACACAATCACTTTTGCGGTAATAATCTCCCACGTTTTTACAGGTAATGTGAAGAGTCGATAACCATTTTTATTATATAAAGATGTATACAATAAATCGATAAAGGCCATAAAGGATAAGACCACAATCGCAACGCCAAATCCCATGATCACAAGTGTTACCATAACCACGAGAATGGATTCTGTTGGAATGGTACTGGATCTAAATGATAATAAGATGAGCACTGATATCGCAAAGATGAGTCCTAAAATAGGCATAAATTTTCTTTTTGAATCTATAAATTCATTTTTGATTAATTTTGTGACCATTTGAACTCCTTTCTAAATAACTCGTTAATGGACATGCCTTCTTGTTCGCGAAGGACATCGCAATTTTCATGACGTGTTATTTCGCCTTCATTGATAAAGACTACCTCATCAAGAATGGATTCAATATCTGCAATAAGGTGTGTAGAAATGACCATGAGCGCTCCTTCACTATAATTACCCAGGATGGTTTCAATGATTAAATCACGAGATGCTGGGTCTACCCCTGCAATGGGTTCATCCAATAAATAGATTTGTGCTTGTCTTGAAAGACACAGTGCCAATTGGAATTTCTCTTTCATCCCTTTTGACATTTTCTTTAATGGTTGATTCATTTCTAATTTCATTTGGTCCATCAAGCTTTCAAAGATTTTCTCATCAAAATCATGATACATATCTTTATAAAGTATAATCGCTCGCTTACCACTCATGGTGTCATTAAAGTAATTGAGATCAGGAAGATAAGAGATCAATGCTTTAGACTCGGGTCCTACTGGATAATTATCCACCAATACCTCTCCTTTAAAATCTCTGAGTAATCCCGTTAATATTTTAATTAAGGTTGTTTTACCAGCACCATTGGGTCCACATAAGCCCACAATTTTACCTTGTTCAAGCTTGAGATTCACATCTTTTAAAACGTGAAATTTACCATAGTGTTTTTCAATATGCTTTACTTCAATCATATTATGCTTGCTCCTTCCACATTTCATTTAAGACTTCTTGTATTTCTTCGATACTGATATCTAGTTTTTTGGCTTCATTCATAAAACTACTTAACAGTTCTTTCACCAATTTTTTATTGAGACTTTTAATCAAAACGACATCATCAGTCACAAATTTACCGTTGGTTCTGTCGGTATATATTAAGCCATCGCGTTCAAGTTCTTGCAGAGACTTTTGAATTGTATTGGGGTTTACTTGAAATGTTACCGCTAGTGAACGGATTGAATCAATTTTTGATCCTGGTTGTAAACGTCCCGACGCAATTTCCGCTTCGAAATGTCTTTGAATCTGCAAGTAAATTGCGCTTGTTCCCGTCAATTTACTCATCATCGCGCCTCCTCTTGTGTCATTT
The DNA here is from genome assembly GCA_964429205.1 of uncultured Erysipelothrix sp. GTDB lineage: Bacteria > Bacillota_I > Bacilli_A > Erysipelotrichales > Erysipelotrichaceae > Erysipelothrix. Next base: position 1,926 of record CAYSBB010000107.1, on the reverse strand, counting down.
GACTAATACAATAATACTTTCATTCAAAAGCATTGTCAAGTAAAGGCATTAAAAAAGCACTATTTAAAGTGCTCGTTTAAGTTTTACATTGAATCTGGCGCTGATACACCGATTAAATCTAATGCATTTCTCAAGGTTGTTTGAACTGCCATGAGTAATTTAATTCTTTGTGATGTTAAGTTCATATTTGATGAATCATTGATCTTCACTTCACCATAGTATGAGTGAAGCATTTGCGCAAGACTGTGCACATAGTTTGGAATGTGTTGTACATTTCTTGTGAGTGCAGTTGAACTGACCACTGAAGGGAATTCATTCACACTCTTAAGAAGTTCAATTTCTTTTGGATGAATAAGTCCATCTAAGTTTTCAGGTTCTTCAAAGTTTTCAACACGTTTGATGAGTGAAGAAATTCTTGCGTGTGCATATTGTGCATAGTACACAGGGTTTTCATTTGTTTGTGAACGCGCAAGGTCTAAATCAAAATCAAGCGGTGTTTGAAGTGAGCGACTTACAAAGAAGTAGCGTGCTGCATCTACAGAAATATCTTCTGCAAGTTCCACAAGCCCTACCGCATTACCAGTACGTTTAGACATCTTCACTTCAACGCCACCTTCTACAAGGCGTACCATTTGAATGATATCAACATCTAACACATCTTTATGACCAAAGGCTTCTAAAGCAGCTTTCATACGCGCAATATAGCCATGGTGATCACCACCCCAAAGGTTGAGTAAATGGTGGTAGCCGCGCTCTATCTTATAAAGGTGGTTTGCGATATCTGGTACTAAGTATGTATAAGAGCCATCACTTTTAATCAGTACACGGTCTTTATCATCGCCAAAGTCTGTACTTCTAAACCAAAGTGCTCCATCACTTTCATAAGTATAATTGGTTTGTTTTAATTTATCTAAAGTATCTTCAACGCGTCCTGCTTCATAGAGTGATTTCTCACTGACCCATGAGTCAAAATTAACCCCAAAGTATGCGAGGTCTTTTTCAATGCGTTTGAGTTCTAATTCAATCCCCAATGCTTTGAAATAAGGTTCCCAATCTTCTTGTTTTGCATCAAGCCACTTGTCACCCTCTTTAGACATCACCTCAGCCGCAATTTCAATGATATCAGGGCCATGGTAACCATCTTCTGGTAAAGCTGCTTCTAGGCCGTGTGCTTGTTTATAACGGGCATAAAGTGAATGAGATAAGTTTGTGATTTGGTTTCCAAGATCATTCACATAGAATTCTCTTAAGACTTCAAATCCTGCAAATTTCAAGATACGGGTTAAGGAGTCTCCCCAAGCTGCACCACGTGCATGTCCTACGTGTAATGGACCAGTTGGGTTTGCGGAAACATATTCCACCAAGACTTTTTTATTTTCACCAGTGTTGGTTGAACCATATGCACTGCCTAAAGTTAAAACATTGTTGATGACTTCCGCAAGAACCGTTGGCTTCATAAAGAAGTTGATAAAACCAGGACCTGCAATTTCAACTTTTTCTAACATGTCTAAGTTTTCTACAGATGCTTTGATGGCTTCTGCAATTTCTCTTGGATTTCTTTTTAATTGTTTTGTAAGGCGCATGGCTAAGTTTGTCGCATAATCACCTTGTTCTGGTCTTCCAGGGATTTCTAACATAATAAAGTTTTCAGGTGCATCAAAATCAAAAGCTTCTTTTAAACTTTGTTTTAACGCATCAATCAGATTATTTTCTATAAAACTCATACTAACTCCTTAATTTTTTTCACAGCACTAAACGCAATGGTACCTGGACCTGTATGGCCAAGCACGATTGGATAGATGTGTCCTTGATGAACCGGACATCCTGTTTTATCTTCTAATTCACGTGTAAAACTTTCGACAAGGCCAGGATCACTGCCCCCATCTAAAACAGCCCAATGATAATCATCAAAGGGTTGAAATTCTA
>CAYSBB010000106.1:0-3731 GCA_964429205.1 uncultured Erysipelothrix sp. | reverse complement strand
TTGTGTTGTTAAAAGTCGAATGGATATGAGCAATCCCACGCGCTATATTTTTACGTGCACGACGTTTACGGGTTGTTCTTCTACCTTTTGTCATTTTCGCTTCATCCTCCTAATATGTAATTAATTTTATTTTTGCTTGTTAGCTACTGTACGACGTGGTCCTTTGCGTGAGCGTGCGTTTGTTTTTGTACGCTGTCCACGAACTGGTAATCCACGACGATGGCGAATTCCACGGTAGCTTCCGATTTCCATTAAACGTTTGATATTTAAGTTTACTTCACGACGTAGATCCCCTTCAACTTGGATTTTATCTACTTCGCGACGAATTGCGTTTAGTTGATCTTCTGTTAGATCAACAACACGAATATTTTCATCAACTTCAGCTGCTGCGAGCACTTGTTGTGCTGTTGTCAAGCCGATTCCATAAATATATGTTAGTGATATTACAACACGCTTGTTACGTGGAATATCAATACCTGCTATACGAGCCATGTGTGACTTCCTCCTATTTTATTATTTATGTCTAAATACAATGCGCCCACGTGATAAATCATAAGGCGATAACTCTACAGTCACTCTGTCTCCCGGTAAAATGCGAATGTAGTGCATACGGATTTTACCAGATACGTGAGCTATAATTTCATGACCGTTTTCTAATTCGACCTTAAATTGTGCACTGGGTAGTGTGTCGACAACCACACCACTAATTTCAATTACATCTTCTTTACTCATTAATGTTTATATGCCTCCTGTGTTCTTGTTAAAATTTCATAACCATCTTCGGTTACTAAAACAGTGTGTTCAAAGTGTGCTGTTAATTTTCTATCTAAAGACTTAACTGTCCACATATCATCCATTGTTTCTGTTAAATGGGTTCCAAGTTGAACCATAGGCTCAACGGCAATTGTCATATTGCTTCTTAAGAGTGTCCCTTTTCCTATTATACCATAATTTGGAACAGATGGGTCTTCGTGCATTTCGCTTCCAATCCCATGTCCTGTATATTCAACAGGCACACCAAATCCAAATGGTTTTACATAAGCACTGATTGCAGCACCGATATCACCCACACGGTTTCCGGCTTTGACTTGTTCAAGTCCTGCAAATAAGGATGCTTCTGTTACTTCTAATAGTTTCTTGGCCTCTTCACTAATCTCTCCAACTGGATATGTCCAGGCACTGTCGCCGTGGTATCCTTTGTAGTTGGCACCAATGTCAATTGCGATGATATCTCCTTCTTTAAGGATTTCATCTGCGCTTGGAATACCATGCACAAGAACATCATTGACTGATGCACATATTGAAGCAGGGAATCCATTATAACCAAGAAATGATGGGGTTGCGCCTTTCGATTCAATGAACCTGCGGACAACATCATCCAGATACTTTGTTGATACACCAGGTTTAATTTCTTTCTTTACCGCTTCATGGGCTAAAAATACAATCTCCCCCGCTTTACGCATCAATTCAATTTCTCTTTGTGACTTGGTTGTAATCATTAAGCTGCCTCCAAAAATTCTTCAATAGCTTTCCAAACATCTTCGATCGGTTGGTCAGCATCAATATCATGCACTAAACCTTGTTCACGATAAAATTCAATGACTGGTTCAGTTTGATTTAAATACTCATCATAACGAACTTTGAGTTTTTCTTCTGTATCATCGCTGCGTTGGTAAAGTTTACCACCACAGACATCACAAATCCCTTCAACTTTTGGTTTATTGGATTTGATATGATAAATTGCACCACAATCAGGACATAGTCTTCTTCCTGTAATGCGATCTACCAATACTTCATAATCGAGAGTTAAGTTAATCACGAAATCTAAAGGCTTATCAATTTGATAGGCAACTTCATTGAATGCATGTGCTTGTGCTAAGTTACGTGGATAGCCATCCAGTAAATAACCATTGTCACAGTCATCCATCATGATACGTTCTTTAACCATTCTGTTGGTCACATCGTCTGGTACCAACTTACCTTCATCAATATATGATTTTGCTTCTACACCTACTGGTGTTTGATTAGAGATTGCGGCTCTAAACATGTCACCAGTAGATATATGTGCAATGTTAAATTTGTTCGCTATTTTTTCTGACATTGTTCCCTTACCGCTTCCGGCAGGTCCCATAATTAATAAATTCATTGATGTCTCCTTTTTTAGCGATTAAATAATCCTGTATAGTCTCGCTTAGCCATACGTGCTTGTAATTCTTTCACAGTTTCAAGTGCAACACCAACCACAATAATTACCCCTGTACCACTTGCGGCTGCTTGTGGAATCAAGTTGTTTGTAATTAATGGGAGTAATGGTGGTAACACTGCGATAAATGTTAAGAACACAGCTCCAAATACGGTAATTCTGTTTAAGATAGTTGAGATAAATCTCTCAGTATCTTTTCCAGGTCTAACTCCAGGAATATATGAATTGTTTTTCCCAAAATCTTCTGCTAATTTTTCTGGATCCACTGTTAAGTGTGTATAGAAGAATGTGAACAGTAAGATTAAGATTGCATATATTGCAATTCCAATTGGATGGGATAAAGTAATATATTTATTTAAGAAAATATAAATCTTTGATTGTTGATTAATATAGCTCAGTGCAATAATCGGTGCTTGAATGATCGCGCCTGCAAAAATAACAGGAACAACACTTGCTGAGTTTATCTTCAGTGGCAAGTGGTTCATATTGCGACCTCTTGGTGCGCCTGAACTTGATGTATACTGAATGGTAATCTTACGCACAGCTTGGCTCATGTAAATAACAAGAATTACAATCGCTAAGTTCATGGCTACAAAGAGTGTGAATGTGAGAATTCCTTTTAATGAGAATGCTGTACCACTCACCAGTGTACTCCATACTGCTGCATAGGATGATGGCATTGAGGAAACAATCCCTGCCATAATAATCAGTGAAACACCGTTTCCAACTCCTTTGGATGTGATTTGATCACCAAGCCAAAGTAAGAACATGGTACCTGCGACCATAATTGTTCCCATATAGAAGAATGATGACCAATTTGTGTCAATTAAGACTTGTTCATACACCTTCATTAAGGTAATGGCTTGTGCGTATCCTAGAAACACACCTAAATAACGGGTAATCTTATCCATTTGAAGTTGACCTTTTTTACCTGATTTCGATAGTTCTGTTAAATATGGAATGATATCCATTGATAACAATTGAACAATAATCGAAGCCGTAATATAAGGCCCCACTCCAAGCGAAAATACTGAGAAGGACTGCAATTGTCCACCGCCCAGTACACTCATCATCTCTAATAAAGAATTGGGTTCCATTTGGGAAGAAAGCTTAATATGATCCACGTTAGGAACAGGAAGTACTGTTCCTAAACGGTAAATCAAGAGCATTGCTAGGGTAAAAATAATTCGCTTTCTGATTTCTTTATTTTTGTATAAATCAGTTATGAAACGGATCATTTAGATTACCTCTACTTTTCCACCTAGTTTTTCAATAGCTTCTACAGCTGATTTTGAAAATGCATTTGCTTGAACTGAAAGTTTTTTCTCAAGTGTTCCGTTACCTAAAACTTTAACACCGTCTTTAACGTTACGTACCATTTTTGTTGCTACGAGTACGTCAATTGTTACTTCTGTTCCTTCTTCAAATCTGTTTAGATCTGATAGGTTAACAACTGCATAGTTAACGCGATTAATATTGTTGAATCCGCGTTTTGGGATTCGTTTATATAAAGGTGTTTGTCCACCCT
>CAYSBB010000105.1:0-3762 GCA_964429205.1 uncultured Erysipelothrix sp. | reverse complement strand
TAAAAAAAGAGGCAAAGTACGCAACTCGTTTGCGCACTTTGCCCCATAAAATAAGAAAGAGTTTGCTTCAGCAAACTCATCCTTTATACTTTGTGGATTAATCTACTACTTGCTATTTGATTTCCAATACTCTTGACTTGTGACAAAATTTAGCAATTATTTTATCTATGTAAAAATAAGACCAGTGTTTTACGAAGAGAAAACAAGTTTTATTAATTATGAAAGGACTATTATGTCACAGTTTAAAATCAAGCTCTCAGATTTTAAGCTAAATCACATTCTTAATCTAACACAATGATATCATCAAAATATTTATCAAGTGATGTATCATGTGTAACAACAATGATTGTTTTTCCTGTTTCTTTTAGTTTTGATAATATTCCAATTATCATTTCTTTATTTTCATCATCAACATTCCCTGTTGGTTCATCAGCCAGAATAATATCACATGGTTTTAAGAAAGTTCGAGCTAAGGCAATACGTTGTTGTTCTCCACCCGATAGTGTATAGATCTTTTTATTTTCAAATCCTTCTAATCCTACAAGTTTGAGTGCATCACGAATCATTGATGGACTCTTATCTTTTCGGTAATGCATCGCTAGTTTAAGGTTTTTCTCAACTGTTAGATTATCGATCAATGCATAGTTTTGAAATAAGTAAGCAATTTTATATCTCAGCATCTTTTCTGATTTTTTAGAATTTGGCTTTACATTCTCATAATCTAAGACTTGTATAGTTCCATCATCCGGCTTTTCTAAAGCCCCTATGATATTTAGAAGTGTACTTTTCCCACTACCAGATTTGCCTTGAATTGCAATCATGCTTCCTTTTAGTATTTCAAGTGAGAAATCTTCGAAAATAATATGATCTCCAAATGATTTTGAAAGATTTTGTATCGTTACTGCATATGTCATGTAATTACCTCCTTCTTAAGTTCAACATTGATTAGACTTACTTTGCTTTCTATGAAAATCACTAGATAAATCAGAAGTTCCATAATTATAATTAGATTAATAAATGAATGGTCTTTAATCAAAATGAAAAGAATACTGTAGCTTAATAGAGATTCTATAGCATAATCAAGATAGATATAGTAAAGTGGGTAACCATGGAGTCGTTGAACGTAGATTGTTTGATGTTTTGTTCGCTTATATGCGACATAAAATGAATAAGAAATCACTAGATAAATCAAAGACGACATAGTTAAATTGAACCCGTCTTCGATAAGTAATTCTTTCAAATAAGAAGTTTCCATTTCAGGTACATGCCTATAATCCATAATATTTAACATTTCACTATATTCATATTCTTTTAAAAGTGATTCAATTTTATCATTGTCAAAATCATATAAGTAAACATTATTAAATATTGTCTTATCCACTCTTGGCATTTCAATATTATAGATAATTACAATATTAGAAAAATCTTTCTGGTTTGTAAATATATTTGATGGCATCTCGATTGGTACAAAAACTATATCTTGTGATTTGAAGAAATGTTTAAGCGTATCTTGTTTTTTTGATTCATATTCCGTGTGGTCAATAAGTACAACTAAATCATTATCGATTAGAAGTGTTTCAACTTCTTCACGATAATTTTCTAAGCCAAAATCATGTTTTAAATAATTAATATCGGTTTCAAGAGCAATAATATCTTGAGACGGATCACGAGGATCGACTGGAAGATACATCTGGTCTAAATAAAAAGCACCTTCTTTTTGAAAATCTTCTAGCATAGATTGATGCTTTAAGTATTCCATGTTTTCTGTTTCGTTACTTATTTCTGGAAAAGTAGTTTCATAAGTTCTTATATAATTTTTAAAACCTGGAATGCTTTGTATTGAATTATATATACCCTCATGCTTTGATACTTCTTTAATTTGTTTTACTGCATTAACTGTAGAAGGTATTTTTTGCACGATCACTGGAAAGATTACTAAAATTGCTAAGATTTTAGTGATGTAGATTAAACTCGCAAAATATTTGTTTAAGTTTCTACCCTTAATAATATCAGAAAGTCGTAATACTTTGATTACCCCAATAAAAAAGAAAGTTAATAATAACATCACGCCAATAAGCAGCGAAAAATATTGAAAGTATATCTTGAGCATCTCAAGACTAGCAGTCGTAATGAAACCAATTCTTAGTATAAAAATAACACTTACCACAAAAAGTGATAAAATTACAGAAAAAATTATTTCTTTAATAATGAGCTTATTAACAATTAACGCCGAGGAAAATCCTTGTAATTTGTAAATGCCTATTTGTCGTAAATTTGTAGAAATTAAAAAAAGTAAGCTTGAAAAAAGTAGAAATATAGAAAGTATTAAAAGATATAACACTTGGGTTTTAATTTCACTTTTATAATCAAACGCATCTTGCCCATAATCAATAAAAACAGGCTGATAATCTTTTAGATTGTCATTTACCATTTTTTCAACAGTGTTTAATTGTGCTATTTCCTCATAATAAAATCCGACAGATGGATAAACATCATGGTCGATAATATACCGATACGAATAAATATCTAAATCTATCGATCCATTTATCAGATTAATATTTGAATCGGTTGATAAATGATTATCAGTATCAACTTGGTCTAAGACGACAGGTGAAATCGACAAATTAAAAAGATCGTCAAGTGGGGTATTACTTAAGACATAATAATTATAGTCATGATTTGAATAATCAAAGTCGTTCGTGACAATCGTAACACCTGTTTCTTCATGTATTTGTTTGATAATGTTTACGAAATAATCAAAGTCAAAATCTCGCAAATCGCCATCAAATTCAAGTGTAGTTTGTGGTCTTTCATTAAGACCGAAATTCCAATATATATCAGAGACATCTTTTTCCTCAAAAGATAGATTAACAAACACAAACATCAATGTGCTTGTAAAAACAAATAGTAAAATCAGTGTTTTTTTCATAATAAATGTAGAGAAAGAGACTGGTAAGAACCAGTCTTTTTTTGAATAGACTCAAAAGTCATATCTATAATGTGTATGACGAACATATGGTCCAACATTATGCTTAGAATCTATACGCGCGCCACTTTGACCAACTTTAACTTCTGTTGTATAGTCCAGGACTCTAATACCAGCTCCAACTGTTAAATATGGGGCGTTCTTCAACTTATACAACGTCCAATGGCTTCTAGTTTGAGTTGTATAACCACCTTGATATGCATGGTAGTTTGAACTTTCAGAAAACTCATCAGCAAGTACAGGATTAGCATTAGTTAGAACTAGCATTCCAAGAGCCAATATAAATACAACTTCTTTCTCATCATCTATCCTCCTTTCCGTTTTTCTTTTTAATAAGCTTAATTACTCCACTAGCATATACTTTCTGCATACCTAGTTTAATTAAATGACCTAAATACAAAATCTATAACAACTTGATACACCACAAATAATTTGTATATGTATTAGGTGAATAGTGAAAGTCGGTAAATTATAATATATAGTCTATAGAATGGATTAGTTTTTTCGATAATTATTGTGGACTATCGATAACCTAGAACAACTAATCTAAGTTAATTTGATTCGATATCCTACTGATCTCTTCTAAACTACAGACTTTGTGAAAAATATCTCTTATTAATTGTATTATATCAAAGCAATCTTGAATAGTAAAGGTTACTTTTAAAAGATTATTTCGTAGTCAATTATTTTATTAAGTGCACGTTTTAGGAGGATAAAAATAGCCGAATTGTATAATGAACTTGTCCACCTAGAAAATAAAAAAAGCATCAGTTGAT
>CAYSBB010000104.1:0-3785 GCA_964429205.1 uncultured Erysipelothrix sp. | reverse complement strand
CTTTCTAAACAAATCATTATAAACTTATTATAGAACACGGAAGTAGCTTCCATGCAAGGAGGAATCATGAAATATACAATGAATGATATTATTAAACGACTAGATATATCCTACGCGACGCTAAAGTATTATTGTAACGAAGGTTTAATTCCAAACCACACACGTGATGACAATAATTATCGTATTTTTGACCAACATGATTTCGCATTAATTGAAGGATTACTAAAACTTAGAAACTGTAAAATGTCGATTAAAGATATGAAAAAATATGTTTCACTTGTTTATCAAGGACCGCAAACAATTAAAGCACGAAAGATGATGTTGCAAAAAACAAAGCAAGAATTATTGAAAAACTTAGAACTTATTTCGGCTTCATTGGAATTTGTTGAAGATAAAATTTCTTTCTATGATGATGTTATTGATGGGAAAATTGAATATCGTTCTGAGGTTTTGAAATAATCTTCATTTATTTAATTTGTTATGGTATCACATCAGAATGGTTCAATATTTCTAACCCATTAAAGTTAGGGCTCAATGTTCTAGTTTTGACAAAACACCATCAATAAACTCATATCTTTCATCCACGATATTCATGGTTGATAAACGATGTGAAGTAAGGATGATGGTTTTATCTTCTTTGTGCTTTTGTAAATTTTTTAGGATGATTGCTTCATTTAAGCTATCGAGGTTACTTGTAGGTTCATCAAAAATAAGTAAACTTGTATCCCCCATAAATAAACGTGCCAAGGCAATTCTTTGTCTTTCACCCGATGATAAAGATGAGCCAAATTCAGCAAGTTTTGTATCATAGCCATCTTTTAAACTCAAGATGAAATCATGGATCCCAGCTTTTTTAGCAGCATCTATAACTTTATCTGGCTTATTCCAGGCACCAAGACGAATATTATCATAGATGCTCATCTCAAATAAATCAGTATTTTGAGACATGAGTGCTTGTGATGTTCTTAAAGCTTTACTATCAATCTCATTGATATTCGTGTTATGTATTAAAACTTCTCCACTATCGACTTCATATACGCGCATGAGTAGTTTTAATATGGTGGATTTTCCAGAACCCGATGGGCCTTGGATACCTATAATTTTATGTTCATTAAAATGAGTGTTCAAGTTTTTTAAAACGAGAGATTCATCGTATTTAAAGTTTACATCCTTAAGTTCTATAGGACCATGGCTAAAGGGTTCATCATTTATCACTTCTTCAACAACTGGTTTTTCTTCAAGTAAATCTAACACGCGTTCGCCACTCGCAAGTGTATGGTACATATTATTCGCAAGATTTGATAATGCAATGACGGGTCCAAATGAACTTGTATGTAAAACAAGCGCAATCAAAAGACGTCCTATTTCAATTTCTAATATAAATCCAAGGGCGATTAAAAGCATATTAGAAATAAAAATGACCAGTTCAACAGAGGCATGATTTAAAATACTGTATCGATTCATGTCTTTTTGTGCATTATTTAATGTCTTTGAACGAAGCTCTAATTCTTTTAAGCGTTTTGTGTCTTGAGAAAACTGTAGTACATCATAAATTCCTAAAATACCATCTAACACGAACGAATTTAAATCACCCAGTTGATGACGATATAAAAGACCCTTTTCACGCCCCATTGAACTGTAAACAATTGGAATGAGTATCCCCACTGTTAAATAAGCTATAAGACTTACAATCGCAAGATACCCTGATATTTTTGCGATCAAAAATACAACAATCGCATTCACAATCAGCGCAATAAAAACAGGAGAAATTGTATGCGCAAAGAACACTTCAAGTTGTTCAATATCAGAGGTAATTAAAGTGATTAAATTGCCACGATCTTTTGTTTCTAATTTGGCCGGTGCCAACTCTCGCATTTTGCCAAACACCAAATCACGAAGTTGCGCTAAGACTCTAAATGCAAGTTCATGATTTAAAGCTTGTTCAATATATCGAAAGACACCCCTCAATACACCACAAAGAATCAGAAGTGGTATAAGTATATGATGATAATCTTTAAAGAAGACTAAAGTGATTCCAATGGTTGGAATTAATATTGCAGACAAATGTCCAATACTTCCCACCACAATCGCAAAGAACATCAAAAGCCACAAAGGTTTGATCAAAGTGATGAGTTTTGCCATAATCGAAAATCCATTTCTTTTTCTCATGGTTGCCCCACTCTTTCTAAAGAGTCTTGTGTTTTAAAGGATTTAGAGTACAATCCATTTTGTTTGATCAATTGATTGTGTGTCCCTTCTTCCACAATTTTTCCATCATCAAGTACATAAATTATATCGCTATTGATAACATTCCTTAAACGATGTGAAACCATCACAATTGTTTTATTTTCTAATTGATTGATCACATCTAAAATAATTGCTTCACTCTCTACATCTACATTGGAAGTAATTTCGTCAAATAAATAAACATTAGGATTAAACAGTAATGCGCGCGCTAAGATAAGACGTTGTTTTTCTCCACCAGAAAAATTAGAAGCACGCTCTTTTACTTCTGTATCCAAGCCTTCTCTACTTTCTAACATGTCCCATAAATCAACAACTTTTAAAATATCAATCATTTTTTGATCATCTTCAATACCACTCATACTTAAATTAAAGCGGACACTGCCCTTAAAAAGATATGACCTTGATGATACCAAAAGAATATGATTAAAAAACACATCTTTATTAAAGTAACGAATATCATTTGAATCTAGGGTTAAGTTGGATGTCTCAAGATGTTTTGCTAAAAGAGAAAGAATGGTACTTTTACCACTACCACTTTCCCCAACGAAAGACACAAAACTATTTTCTTTAATTTCAAAATTGATATCATAAAGTACTTGTTTTGTATCATATGAGAAGTTAAGACTTCTCGCAGTGAATTCAGTGTGATTGATTTCATGGATGCTTTCTATCATTTTGTTTTCTATATCTAATATATCAAAAATACGATCTGCAGCTGCTGCACCATTCATCGCAATATGAAAGTATGAACCCAATAAACGCATGGGAATAAAAAACTCTGATGATATTAAAATAATCATTAAAAATGTCCCCAAGCTAAACGAACCATTTGAATACTCTTTATAAGAAATGAGGATGGCAAGCATTGCACCACCATAAGCAACCAAATCCATTACAGATATGGAGTTTAATTGCATCACCAAAACACGCATCGTTGCCTTTCTAAAGCTTTCAGATTCTTCATTAATCTGTTGATGTTTCATTGCATCACCTTGATAAAACTTTAAAGTACTTAAGCCTTGTAAACTATCTAAAAACGTTGAACTGAGTTCAGTATATGAACCCCAATATCGATTTAAAATTCGTTTCGCAAACTTTTGCACAAAGACGATGGATACGGGTATCAAAGGAACTAAAATCAATAAAATGATTGCTACTTTAAAATTAAAGAAACTTAAAAATACAAATAGTGTCAAAGGTGCAACCATCGCATAAAAAAACTGTGGAAGATACAAACCAAAATATACTTCTAATTGATCAACACCTTCTGTAATAAGGTGAGAAATCGTTGAAGATCCAATATGTGTTTGGTATGAAGCACCCAATGATATTAAAAACTTATATAATTGTTGACGCAAACTTTCTTTAACTTTATTTGATGTCTTTATAGATTCTTTTTTGGAAAGAGAAATAAAAATAATTTTCATCAAAATTAAAAAGCTTTGCATCAAAAGCCATAAGAATATTGAACCAACCTTTTTATCAAATATTTGTTTAATATTAAATAAGAAAATAATGTTCATTAATAAAGAAAGCCA
>CAYSBB010000103.1:0-3806 GCA_964429205.1 uncultured Erysipelothrix sp. | reverse complement strand
AAGATGTGGGTGAAGAAGATGATATTGACCAACTTGGAAACAGACGTATCCGTACCGTTGGTGAATTGATTCAAAACCAATTTAGAATTGGGTTAAGCCGTATGGAGCGTGTGGTAAAAGAGCGTATGTCTATTTCAGATATTGCGACCTTAACACCAAAATCACTCACAAACGCGCGTCCATTAACTGCGATGGTTAAAGAGTTCTTCTCATCATCACAGCTTTCACAATTTATGGACCAAACAAACCCACTGGCAGAACTTACCAACAAACGTCGTATTTCAGCTTTAGGACCTGGTGGATTAACCAGAGACCGTGCTGGATATGAGGTTCGTGACGTTCACGCATCACACTACGGTAGAATCTGTCCAATTGAAACACCAGAAGGTCCAAACATTGGTCTTATTTCTAACTTAACCAGTTATGGAAAAATTGATCAATATGGCTTCATTCAAACACCATACCGTGTCGTACTTGATGATGGAACTGTAACAGAGGATGTTATTTACCTATCAGCAGACGATGAAATGGAATACGTTATTGCGCAAGCTAACGAGGTTATTGATGGAAAACTTCAAAATGACCAAGTTGTTGTTAGATACCGTGGTGAAAACATCATGGCAGAGCGCGATACTGTTGAACTCGCAGACGTCAGTCCAAAACAAATCGTATCTGTTGCGACTGCAGCGATTCCATTCTTAGAGAATGACGATGCTTCTCGTGCCCTCATGGGTGCAAACATGCAGCGTCAAGGTGTGCCACTTCTAAAACCTGATTCCCCTTATGTTGGTACAGGTATTGAGCACCGTGTTGCAAAGGACTCCGGTTCTGCAATCATTTGTTCTGAAGATGGTCTTGTAACCTTTGTGGATGCACGTCAAATTAAAGTCACAAACGATGAAGGTAAAGAAAAAACTTACATCCTTCAAAAATTCCGTCGTTCAAACCAAGGAACAGCCCTTACACAAACACCCATTGTTTCAAAAGGTGAAAAAGTGTACGTTGGCGATGTCTTGGCAGATGGTCCATCCATGGACAAAGGTGAACTTGCTTTAGGGCAAAATATTACAGTAGCCTTCATGACATGGCATGGTTATAACTACGAGGATGCCATCATCATGAGTGAACGTCTTGTTAAAGATGATGTTTATACATCCATTCATATTGATGAGTACATCTTAGAAGTTCGTGAAACAAAACTTGGAGATGAAGAAATTACCCGTGATATTCCAAACGTGGGTGAAGCTGCAACACGCTACTTAGATGAGCGTGGAATCGTAATGATCGGTGCAGAAGTTCACGAAGGCGATATCTTAGTAGGTAAAGTAACACCAAAAGGTGTTTCAGCTGAATCCCCAGAAGAAAAACTCTTACTCGCAATCTTTGGTGAAAAATCTAAAGAAGTGCGTGACAACTCACTGAAAGTACCACACGGTGGTAGTGGAATTGTTCAAGACATTAAAATCTTCAGAAGAGAAGATGGTCATGATCTAGATCCAGGTGTTCGTGAAGTTGTTAAAGTATATATTGTTCAAAAACGTAAAATCTCTGAAGGAGATAAGATGGCGGGTCGTCACGGTAATAAAGGGGTTATCTCCAAAATCTTACCAGAAGAGGATATGCCATTTATGGAAGATGGAACACCCATCGACGTAATGTTAAATCCACTTGGGGTACCAAGCCGTATGAACATTGGTCAAGTTCTTGAACTTCACCTTGGTCTTGCAGCGAAAAATCTTGGCGTGAAATTTGCGACACCAGTATTTGATGGTATCAGTACTGAAGAACTCGCAAACATCATGGATGAGGCAGGCGTTAACCCAGATGGTAAGATGGTCCTTTATGATGGACAAACTGGTGAACAGTTTGATGAGCGTGTCTCAGTGGGTGTGATGTATCTATTGAAACTATCACACATGGTTGATGACAAACTCCATGCCCGTGCAACAGGTCCTTACTCACTTGTTACACAACAACCTTTAGGTGGTAAAGCACAAAATGGTGGACAAAGATTTGGAGAGATGGAAGTTTGGGCACTCTATGCATATGGTGCAGCCCATACCCTACAAGAAATCATGACCATCAAATCAGATGACATTACAGGACGTACGAAGACTTATGCAGCCATTCAAAATGGCCGTGATATTCCAGAACCTGGAATCCCAGAGTCATTCAGAGTATTGAAACATGAACTTCAAGCCTTAGCACTTGATGTTAAGTTCCTTGATGAAAGAGAAACAGAAATTCAAATCAGCCTTACAGAAGGTCTTGATGAAGATTTAAGTGATGCACCAGCGGAATTAACCGTTGATGAAGAAGATGACCTTGCTGAGGTTGTCGTTGTCGGTTATGACGATATTGATGAAAATTAAGAAGGAGGCCTTTATCAATGAGTATTAATAATTTTGCCTCAATTCAATTGGCTTTAGCTTCACCTGAGAGAATTTACGAATGGTCTCATGGTGAGGTTAAAAAACCAGAAACGATAAACTATCGTTCTCAAAAGCCAGAAAGAGATGGATTGTTCTGTGAGAAAATTTTCGGACCTTCAAAGGACTGGGAATGTGCTTGTGGAAAATATAAGAAAGTCCGTTACCGTGGTGTAATTTGTGACAAATGTGGTGTTGAAGTAACAAAAGCTGCTGTACGTCGTGAACGTATGGGGCATATTGAACTTGCAGCGCCTGTAGCGCATATTTGGTATTTACGTGGTATTCCATCACAAATGAGTTTACTCTTAAATATCACACCTAAGAATTTAGAAGAAATCATCTATTTCGTAAAATGGGTTGTTACAGATCCAGGTACGACTGATTTAGACTACAAACAAATTCTTACGGAAAGAGAATTTAGAGATTACCAACAAGAGTATGGTTTCTTTAACTTCAAAGCAGAAACAGGGGCGGAAGCCATCCTAACACTGCTTAAAGAAATTGATTTAGATGCAGCGCATCAAGAAATATTGGATGATCTAGAAGGCGCAAAAGGAGACAAACGTCGTCGTTTAATTCGTCGTTTAGAAACTGTTGAAGCTTTCGTTCACTCCGATAATAAACCTGAGTGGATGGTACTGACTGTAGTGCCTGTTATCCCACCAGATTTAAGACCGATGCTCCAACTTGATGGTGGACGTTTTGCGGCCAGTGATTTAAACGATCTTTATCGTCGTGTAATCACCCGTAACAACCGTTTACGTCGTTTGATGGATATGGGAACACCTGCCATCATCGTACAAAACGAAAAACGTATGCTTCAAGAAGCTGTGGATGCTTTAATTGATAATGGACGTCGTTCAAAAGCCGTAACAGGTGCTGGTGGTCGTCCACTTAAATCACTTTCACACAACTTAAAAGGGAAACAAGGTCGTTTCCGTCAAAACTTACTTGGAAAACGTGTTGACTTCTCAGGACGTTCAGTAATCGCGGTTGGACCTGACTTAAAGATGTATGAAGCCGGTATTCCAAAAGAAATGGCCATTCAACTCTTTAAACCATTTGTTGTCAATGAATTAAAAAATCAAGGTATCGCAAACAATGCGAAAGCCGCAGAAAAAATGATTGATAGACAAGACCCAAGAATTTGGGATGTCATGGAAGAAGTGATTGAGAATCACCCAATCCTTCTAAACCGTGCACCAACACTTCACCGT
The DNA here is from genome assembly GCA_964429205.1 of uncultured Erysipelothrix sp. GTDB lineage: Bacteria > Bacillota_I > Bacilli_A > Erysipelotrichales > Erysipelotrichaceae > Erysipelothrix. The sequence goes on along the minus strand of CAYSBB010000103.1, from coordinate 157 downwards.
CTTGGTATTCAAGCATTTAAGCCAAAAATTATTGAAGGACGTGCCATTCGTCTTCACCCACTCGCAACGCCTGCCTTTAACGCGGACTTCGATGGTGACCAAATGGCGGTTCACGTGCCACTTTCAGAAATGGCACAAGCTGAAGCTGAAATCCTAA
>CAYSBB010000102.1:0-3979 GCA_964429205.1 uncultured Erysipelothrix sp. | reverse complement strand
AAGAAAGGAATTTGAGATGAAAAATATTAAATCTAAACTGACAAAAGCGATGATGTCGCTTTTTTTAGTATTAACAAGCTTATCAATTAATTCTAGTACTGTACTTGCTGCTACATCGGTAGTTAAAGGTAACCCAATTAGCGGTAGTGGTGGCTTCAGTGTTCAATACGATGCCTCCCCTTCTTGGCGTTTTTCAAACAATGGACCAATGTCAGCTATTAGTGTTAATGGCGATCTCGCTTATTGTATTGAACCCATGGTTGCGCCGATTGAAGCAAAGACTGCAACATCAGTAAGCTTTGATTCTTTAACTGAAGGAACTATTTTCCATATACCTGGAAATGAAAATAATGGTAGAGCAGGTACTTTCAAAATTAATAATACTCAAAAAAGAAATATTATGCTCATTGCAAACTACGGTTATGGATACCCTGGTCACAGTACTACTGCATATCACTGGGCAACACAAAGGCTCATTTGGAAAGAGTTAGGATTTACTGTAACTTCAAGTGGCAGTGATGTTACTAATGAAATGACAAATATTATGAAGCTTGTAAGTTCTCACGCTGATCGTCCTTCTTGGCACAAAACTTTACAAAAAGCGAAAAGTGGACAAACCATTAAATTAAGTGGCGCCAATTCATTTGAATTTATTACAGCGCAATCAAAAGGAGTATCAGTTACTACAAGTGGTGATACTTTTAATGTTACTGTTAATGATCCCAAAAACGCAACATTTGTAGTAAGAAAGAAACAAGGTATCAGCAATGGTGCATCTGTTGTTTGGGCCGATGCATCAAACATCTCACAACGAGTATTGGTCGCAAAGATGAGTGACCCAATTTCTGCTTATATTGATTTTGAACCAGACTTTGGTAAAGCAGAACTCACCAAAAAAGACACAAATGGTAATACTATTTCAGGAGCAGTCTTTGAATTATCAAAGAATAAATCGAGTATCTTAGGAACTTATACAACTGGATCTAATGGAAAAGTTACCATCAATGATTTAGAAGAAGGAACTTATTATGTACGTGAGAAATCAGTACCATCACCACTTATTGTTGATACATCATGGCATGAAGTAAAAGTACAAGCAGGTTCTACTGCTACATACACTGCAACCAATAAGATTGCGGTTGGTAAAATTGAAATTGTTAAGTATGGTTATAATAAACTTGCAGAAAAATTACCTAGAAGCTTGGGTGATGAATACATTGTACAAGGTGCACAATTTGATATTAAAGATGGCACTGGTAAAGTTGTAGATTCTATTACAACAGGATCTAATGGTAAAGCTACCTCTAAAGAACTGCCACTGGGTAAATATACAGTGGTAGAAACTTACGTACCTTCCCCACTTGTTCTTGATACCACACCACTTGAAGCGAATATTGTTTATAAAGACCAAACTACTTCTGTTGTTATCAGAGAAGTATCACAACGCAATAAAGAAGCCGTTGGACAAATCGAAGTCATTAAGAAATCAATTCATGGTGATTTAATTAAAGATGCAGTCTTTGAAATTAAAGATAAAGACAATCTAGTAGTTGATACACTTACTACAGATGCAAATGGGTATGCTAAATCCAAAGAATTATTGCTTGGGAAATACACAGTTACAGAAACAAGTGTTCCTCAAAATTTAGTCCTTGAAAAAACACCCATTACAGTTGAACTGACCTACCAAAATCAACTTACTCCTGTTGTTGTAGAAGGTGTCACAAAAACCAATGACTATCAAAGAAGTGATTTAGAACTGACTAAAGTAGAAAATGATTGGGATAAACTACAACCTGAGTTTAATAATATTAAATTAAGTGGTGCAGTACTACAACTTTATGCAAAACAAGATATCTTAGAAGGATCTAAAAAGATTTATCTTAAAGATGAACTCATTGGACAAGAAGTATCTGACAAGCATGGTAATGTGAAATTCCATAATTTACCCATTGGTGAATACTATGTTAAAGAAGAACAAGCACCCAGAGGTTATATCCTTCATGATGGTGTTTGGAACATCTCTATTAAATATGATAAAGATAATCCAGAAGTAGAAGTCACTACCACTGAAAGTACACTCACCAATCAAATTGCTTATGGTCGTTCTAAAATCCATAAAACCGCCAAAGGTGGAAAAGAGTTTCTTAAAGATGCTAAGTTTGGACTTTATACAATTGATGGAAAGAAACTAGGTGAATTTGTCACAGATGCTAAAGGTGAATTTATCTCTTCAGATTTGCGCTTTGGTAAATACTACTGGCAAGAGATTGAAGCACCTCAAGGGTACTTCACTGATAACACAAAACATCACTTTGAAATAACAGTTGATGATCATGAGAAAATTATCCACTTACCTGTTGATAATGAATATATTGAGATGAGACTTCAAGTGGTTAAAAAAGACATTGAAACTGAAAAACCACTTAAAGATGCAGTCTTTGAAATCCATGATGAAAATGGTGAAGTCGTTAGTTTTGAATATATCGACGATAATCTCGAAGTTCAAACACAATCTCAACTTGTCACCAATGATAAAGGAATTGCAGTTACCCGTGGTTTCTTAAAGTATGGAAAATATTCACTGGTAGAAGTACGAGCTCCTAAAGGCTATCTAAGACAAGAACCTCTTAGTTTTACGATTGATGAAAAGACAAGTTTTGTAGACTTACCAGTCTTTGGTCGTACGAAGACTCAAGAAGTAAGTAATCAACCAACTACAGTAGAGATCATTAAATTATCCGAGAATTCAGGTGAACCTTTAGAGGGTGCACACCTACAACTCATCCATAAAGAATCTAAGGAAATTTTACTTGATTGGATTAGTGATGGTGAACCAGTTATCTTTAAAGGTTTACACATTGATGAAACTTATATCTTAAGAGAAGTCAAAGCACCAGAAGGTTATTTTGTAGCTGAAGATGTAGAGTTTACTGTTCAAGAAACTCGAGAAGTTCAAACCATTACCATGCTTGATGAACTGATTCCAGAGATCGAAACACAAGCATCATTTATAAGTGGTGATAAAGTGAATAAGGTTGATCATGAACTTATCGTCATTGATACCGTAAGTTATAAAGATTTAGTCATTGGTAAACATTATACTGTTAAAGGAAAACTCCTTGATACTGAAACTGAAGAAGTAGTCGCAACTGCAGAACGAACCTTTATTCCAGAAAATCCAAATGGTGAAATTGATTTAGAGTTTACCTTTGATGCATCCAAGCTTCTTGGATCAACACTGGTTGTCTTTGAAGATTTATATCGTGATGAAAGACTAGTTGCTACACACTCTGAAATTACTGATAAGAATCAAACAGTTTATATTCCAGAGATTAAAACTACTGCAAGTGTTAGTGAGTTTAATAAAGATTCAGTAACCATTACTGATGTTGTTAAATACAGTGATTTAGAAACTGATCGTGAATATACACTAGTTGGATGGATTATGACAAAAGATGGTAAACCACTTCAAGATAAAGATGGACATATCATTGATGCAACCATCAAATTTACACCTGATAAAAATAGTGGTGAAATTGAAATGGACTTTACCATTCCAGTAGAATTATTAAATAAAGGTGAGTTTGTTGTCTTTGAAGAACTCTATCTTGATGATAAGCTCGTAGCAGAACATAAAGACTTAGATGATAAGGATCAAACAGTAACTTTCATTGAAATTGTCATTGAGAAACTCGATAAAGAGTCTTTAGAAAAACTTGAAGGCGTCGAGTTTACACTTTTTGATGAAGATGGAAATATTATTGAATCTAAACTTACGAACGAACTTGGTGAAGTTCGTTTTTTAGTACCTAAAGGAAAATACACAGTTAAAGAAACAAAAGCATTAGATGGATACTTGTTAAGCAGTAAAAATAATAAGTTTAAGGTTAAAGGAAATGAAGAAAATTTTGAGATTAAGTTAGTCGTTAAAAATAAACATATTCCTGAATTACCCAATACTGGTGTTTCATCTACA
>CAYSBB010000101.1:0-3988 GCA_964429205.1 uncultured Erysipelothrix sp. | reverse complement strand
ATACATTATTTATGTTCTGGTTATTAAAGAATAAAAATAAGAAATCAACATTCTTGTTAATTCTAACCATTGCGATTGGTATTGTTGGGTCCTATCTCAAAGTACTATAAAAAAGTTATCTCTATATTTTATTTAAACAAGAAAAATACCTTACTTATGAGCGAGTAAGGTATTTTTTATACCGCGATATCAATGATATTTAAGTGTGACAGTGGTGCATTTTTAGTAATCACCGTAATATCACGCAGCTTCGCAATGCGGTGATTGCCTTTTTTATACCACTTTGTATTCTCAGTTAAGATATAAGATTTCTTCGCATTTTTAAGTAAGACTTTCTTTGCTTGTGCTTCAAGTGCACTGCCTGTATGAATGTAGTTATCATAAATCCCGTTTGTACCCACAAACGCTATATCAAAATCATAATCTGAAAACTCTTGAATGGTGTTGGTCCCTTCAAAAGAGCGATACTTAGAGATATATGTCCCACCCACCGCTATTAGCGTGATAGTTTTACTGTCTGAGAGTTGATTGATGACATCAAGTGAATTGGTCACAACAGTAATTTTCATATCTTTGATAAAAGGGGCCAACATCGTGGTGACGGTACTGGTATTAATCGCAATGGTATCATTGTCATGGATTAGTGAAGCAGCATATTCTGCAATCTCTCTTTTAACTTCCTTATTTTCTTGTTGTTTAAAGTTGAAGTCTAAAAGCTCTGCTAATTCCTCATTAAAAAGAGCACCACCATGGGTACGTTTAATAAACCCCTCTTTCGCAAGGGTATTGAGATCACGTCTGATGGTCATTTTAGACACATTGAACTCTTTAGAAAGTGTATTGACGTGTACGATTTTATTTTCAATAATCTTATTGGTGATTAAAACAAGTCTTTCGCTGGCTAACATAAGTCCTCCTGATGTAAAATACTTTTAATGATAGCGTTTTCTTAAACTTTGTGAATATATCATACTATTAAACGAAATCGAACACAAGCTAAAATATCTGTTCGTTTTAAGTGTTGAAGTACTTAAAATAACCATGATTATCAAAATAATCATGGTTTTTAATGGTACCTTATAGATGAAAAGAAACCTATAAGGAGGAAACGTGTATGTTAATTGGTTCAAAAGAACTCTTTAAAATCAGTCAAAAAGGGGGCTATGCCATCCCAGCTCCAAACTTTTTTAACTTCGATAGTGCCAAAGCCTATGTAGAAGTGGCAGAAGAACTTGGTTTACCCCTGATGTTATGTTTTGCGGAAGTGCACCTGGAACTTATCGATTTAGAAGATGCGGCGATGATTGGACAGTATTTGGGTGAGAAAGCATCTGTCCCTGTTGTTTTACACTTAGATCATGGGATGACCCCAAGTATCATTAAAAGGGCGATTGATTTAGGATTTACATCAGTCATGATTGATGCATCCAGTAAACCCTTTGAAGAAAATGTGGCCCTCACAAAAGACATTGTAGAATACGCCCACAAAAAAGGCGTGGTGGTTGAAGCTGAGATTGGCTATGTTGGATCAGGTGTTAACTATGAAAACCATGAAGTGACTGATTCAGTTTATACAGAAGTAGAAGAAGCCGTTGAATTTGTGAAACAAACAAACGTCGATTCACTGGCCATATCCATTGGTACAGCACACGGCTTCTACCATGGCACCCCAGAAATCAACTTTGAAAGACTTGAAGAGATTTCAAAAGCCATTGACACACCCTTAGTACTCCATGGTGGCTCATCATCAGGAGATACAAACCTACAAAAATGTGCCATGTCAGGCATCAGTAAGATCAATATCTTTACAGATATCATTACGGCAGGGTATGAGTGCACACAGAAAAATGAACATCAAGATTTATTAACACAAAGAGCCTTAGCCATTCAAGGCATGAAGGACAAACTCAAACACTACTATAAAGTATTTAATACACAAAAAGTAAACATATAAAGGAGATGAAGTTTATGAAACTAAAAGATGTACTGAAAGAGAACCAAGCCTATTTTGATATTGACGCCAGTTCTAAGGAAACCCTGTTTGAATTTGCATCAGAAAAAATGCAGACACTTGGCTTAATTGATGACAAGGAAATGTTCATCAAAGATTTATACGAAAGGGAAGCACAATCACCCACAGGGATGGGAGATCTTTGGGCCATTCCACATGCACAAAGTGACGCCGTGAAAGCGTCCAGTGTTTTATTTGTAAAAACTAAAGAAGCGATTTCTTATGAATCACTCGAAGGAGACACATCACAATATTTTTTCTTCATTGCAGTGCCAAAAACACTCGCAAGTGATCAAGTAAAAATCCTATCAGGAATCGCAAACTTACTGATGGATGAAGACTTTAAAGCATCGATGAAAGATGTTAAAGATGCAAAAAGCCTTATTGCTTTAATTGATCAAAAAGAAACAAAAGAAGTCACGCAAACACACGCTGATACACCTCAAAAACGTATTGTGGCCGTTACCGCATGTACAACCGGTATTGCGCATACCTATATGGCAGAAACAGCCCTTCTAGAAGCCGCAAAGAAAATGAACATTGACATTTATGTTGAAAAACAAGGGGCAGCCGGTGTTGAAGACGCTTTAACACAAGATGCGATTGATAAGGCAGATGCCGTAGTCTTAGCGGTTGAAAAAGGAATTAATGAAAACAGATTTGCGGGAAAACAAATCTTAAAAGTATCACCTGGTACTGCCATTAAACAAGCAGAAACAGTGTTAGAAGATGCTTTAAATCATAAAAACACATACACAAAACATGTGGATGAAAATGAAAACTCAAAATCAGGATCACAACCTTCAGTAAAAGGTGTTTACCAACACTTACTGGCCGGTGTATCTTATATGATTCCGATTGTGGTGGCAGGGGGACTTCTTATTGCCTTATCATTCGCATTTGGAATTACAGCCTTTGAAAATGAAGGCAGTTTACCCTGGGCACTCTTTGAAATTGGTGCAGGATCAGCCTTAGCACTGATGTTCCCAGTACTCGCTGGATTTATTGCGTATGACATTGCGGACAAGCCAGGATTTGCGCCTGGTATCATTGGTGGATATATTGCCCATACTTCAGGTTCTGGATTTGTGGGTGCCATCATTGCGGGTTACTTAGCAGGTTATACAGCACAGTTTATCAATAAAAAAGTGAAGTTCCCAAACAGTATTCAAGGTTTAAAGAGTATTGTGGTACTGCCACTACTATCAACCTTAATTGTGGGACTTGTCTTACTCTTTGTGGTTGCGACACCCATTGTTGCACTACAAGAAACAGTTGGTAACTTCTTGAATTCACTTTCAAGTAATAATGCAGGTATTGTACTGTTATCACTTTCATTTAGTGTTCTGTACTTTGATTTGGGTGGACCGATCTCCAAGATGGTATACTCATTTGCGGTAGCGATGCTAGCGGATAATATCTATACAACCATGTCTGCAGCCATGATTATCGGTATGGTACCACCACTTGGTGTAGCGATTGCGACATTTATCAAACCAAACTTCTTTAAAGAAGATGAACAAGAAGCGGGTAAAACAGCCTTACTCTTGGGGATGAGCTTTATTACAGAAGGTGCCATTCCGTTTGCGATTGCCCACCCTAAACAAGCCATTCCATCCTTCATGCTTGGTGGTTTTGTGGGATCAGTAATTTCATTACTCTTTAACGTTGGGGTTACAGCACCACATGGTGGACTCTTCTTAGTCTTTATCCCCAATGCAATCACAAACCCAATTCTATTCATCATTGCACTTCTTGCAGGTAGTGTCGTCACAGCCCTCAGCATGATTTTCTTAATGAGCTTGAATAGAAAAAAACAAAATGCTTAATTGGATCAAAAGTTCCTTGTTATTAAGGAACTTTTTCTTTAGGTTTATCAATAGATATCTTTCTTTAAATTTTCTATAATGGTGTTAGAAAACGAGTGATAAAATGAAAATAAAGAAAACCAATGCCATGCGCATTTTAGACCAAAAT
>CAYSBB010000100.1:0-4023 GCA_964429205.1 uncultured Erysipelothrix sp. | reverse complement strand
TTGCCCTGCTCCCACTAAGACTTCTGTTGTCTTAATATCTGCATGAGATGGACTCAGCCCCCCACTGGGATGGTTGTGTACTAAAATAATTCTTGATGCACTTTTCTTTACCGCATCTTTAAAAATTTCACGTGGATGGACAACACTTCGATCTAGGGTTCCTTTAAAAAGAATAGAATGACCCAATAAACGGTTTTGTTTATCAAGATAGATTGCGATAAAGTACTCTTGTCTTTTATACCCAACTTCTAAATTGAGCCATGATATAAGCGCATTGGGTTTATCTATTTGAATGATTTCATCGTTTTTTGGCCTTACCATTCGTTTACTGACTTCTACCAGTGCTAAAAGTTCTAAAGCCTTGATATGTGAGATGCCAGGAATTTCTATGAGTTCATCTTTTTCTAAACGATTTAAACCTGATATCGTGTGGGCTTGTTTTAAGACTTTGTCTGCCACTTGTAAGGCAGAATATTTTCTTGTGCCTTGTCTTATGAAGATTGCCAAAAGCTCACGATCACTTAAAGTTTGAAGTCCTTGAATTAAAGCTTTTTCTCTGGGTCTTAAGTTTTCTGGTATTTCTTTTATTTTCATTTCTTATCACCACTAATAAGTAAGAGCACGCAAAGAAAAAACCTTCAAATTTAGAAGGTTTCTATAAAATATTGATAAGCATTGCGTTTGGGATCAATGGGATCATCCACTTCGATCACACCCGCATATTCAAATCGAAACTTTTGAAGTAGATAAATCATACGATAATTTTTTAAATGTGTGTCAATACGCACTTGCATTATGTTATTTTCATATGCCCATTGGATTGACTTTTCAATCACAATACGACCCAAGCCTTCTGTTCGATACAGCGGATGAACCGCCAAACGATGTATGGTAACATACGGCGCTTCTGGGTTTTGCCAAAAGCCATCAATCTCCTCATAATTTGGATCTGGAGTCTGAGACAAATTTACTGTTGCCGCTACAACGCCATCAACTTCTAACACAAAACATGTTTCATTTTGTATATCTTGTTTGATCGTTTTTTCGTTTGGTGCGCCACTTTGCCACTGCGTGAGGCCTTCTTCTTTTAGAAGTTGTTTTGCCCCTTCAATCATGACAACTACTTGATGTAAATCATCAAGTGTTGCCTTTCTGAGTCTATTCACCTAAAACACTGATGGCTGCAGGTGCGTACTCATTTTTAATGTAATCTTTAACCTTTTCATCTTCAAATGCTTTGAGGATTGCTTTTGATTTGTCTGAATCTTCTTCGCCACGGCGTACTGCCACAACGTTCACGATATTTGCGATGACATCATCACTGATTGTTTCAGCTTGAATACCACGATCTGTAATATCTGCAATCAGTGCAAAGTTTGCATTCACAACGGCATATTCTGCGTTGTCTAAGAGTTTCGCAACGTTTTCTGCACTGGCAAGTTCAATTTCAATACCTACTTTGTTTTCTGAAACTTGTTTGATATCAGCTGTATCTTTATCACCTTCTAAAGTAATCCATCCAAATGATTCAAGAAGTTTTAAAGCACGGGGTAAGTTTGTTGCATCATCTGGCACAATCACTTTGTCGCCTGCTTCTACTGCATCTAAAGAATCTTTTAAACCGCCATATAAAGCAATTGGTTCATAGTGAACTTTTAGAAGCGGCACTAAATCTGTACCATGTGATGCATTGAAATCTTCAAGATATGGGATATGTTGGAAATAGTTCGCATCAAGATCGCCATTTTCTAAAGCTGTATTGGGTAAAACATAATCATCAAATTCTTTAACCACAAGTTCATAACCTTGTTCAGCCAGTGGGTCTTTCAGTTGACGTAAGAAATCAGCATGGGGTAGTGATGTACCACCTAGAATAATTTGTTCAGTTTCTTTGTCTTTTGAACCTGTTGAACAACCCACTAATAATAAACCAGTCAATAATAACACAAGTAATTTTTTCATATAAATTGCCTCCCTTTGTGTTGGTATAGAAAAAGCACGCCCCTTCCATAAGGATGAGCGTGCGTCATGTTACCACCTTAATTCGTATATACTTCACAGTATATACCTCTACGAGTTCTATCAAACTCTGATGCGTTAACGGGCAAAACCGGATTAACCTAACAACATGCTCAGCCAATCAGCTCCAAGACCATCTTCAGTAAAGATCCACTTGTTTACTTTCACCAAATGTAAACTCTCTGTAAAGTTTTTCATAAACCTACTTTTCTTTTCATAGCTTTTTCATTTGACACTATTATGCATGATATTTTAGGACTTGTCAACGGTAATTTGAATTTATTTAAAAAAAGACTTCGAAGTGAAGTCTTTAGGTGTTAATGCTTTTCAGGATAGTCAATGATTAAGTGAAGATCCTCTAATTGTTTTTCAGTTCCCTTTGCAGGTGCATTGGTTAATGGACATCTTGCTGAAGCATTTTTAGGGAAAGCAATCACATCTCTAATTGAATTGGAGTGTGTTAGGGCCATCGCAAAACGATCTAAACCAAAAGCAATCCCACCGTGTGGTGGTGTACCATATTTAAACGCATCCACAAAGAATCCAAAGCGTGCTTTAATTTGCTCATCTGTAAAACCAATGAGACTGAACATTTTTGCTTGTAGGTCTTGATCATGAATTCTCATAGAACCACCCGCAATTTCATAACCATTTAATACAAGGTCATATGCATTGGCAACAACGCTAAGCGGCTCTGTATCTAACAGTTCAATGTGTTCTTCTTTGGGTGATGTAAAGGGGTGATGGCGTGCGACAAGATTATCTTCTTCATCCATTTCAAACATTGGGAAGTTAACAACCCATGCATATTTGAACGCTTCTTTATCAATCAGATCAAAGTCTTTTCCAAGTTGAAGTCTTAAAGCGCCAATTGCCATACAGGTTGGTTCCCATTTACCTGAACCAATAAAGATGACGTCGCCCTCTTCAAGATTAAAGTTTTCTTTTAGGTGCACCAGTTCTTCATCTGTAATAAATTTAGCAGCAGACCCTGTTAAAGTATCTTCTTGATATTTTAAGACCACAAGACCCATCAAGCCATTTTTCTTAACAAGTTCTGTATATTTATCTTGTACTTTACGTGTAATGGTATCTGCATGGTTTCCTTTTAATATTAAACCTTTTAAACTACCCTTTGTTTCTAAAGTATTTGAGAACACTTTAAATTCACTGTTTTTAAATGTTTCATTGAAATCTTGTAGTAACAGTTCAAATCTTAAATCCGGTTTATCACTACCATAATTGTTTAACGCATCCACAAAATCAATACGTGGGAATTCTGGTTTCGCTTCATCCAAAACATCAACCATGACATTACTTGCGACTGTTTCAACAATATCCATAAATTGATCTTGTGAAAGGAAGCTTGCCTCAATATCAACTTGTGTAAAGTCTAATTGACGATCTGCCCTTAAGTCTTCATCTCTAAAGCATCGCGCAATTTGGTAGTATCGCTCTAAGCCACCAATCATTAAAAGTTGTTTAAAGATTTGTGGCGATTGCGCGAGAGCATAAAATTCACCTGGGTGAACACGTGATGGCACTAAGTACTCACGTGCCCCTTCTGGGGTAGATTTTGTGAGCATGGGTGTTTCAATATCAATGAATCCCATATCCTCTAAAGTACGTCTCATGTTTGATGTAATTTTAGCGCGGGTCATCATGTTTTTTTGCATGACGGGACGTCTTAAATCAAGATAACGATATTTTAAACGTGTATCTTCTAAAGCATCTGTTTCATCCGCAATAATCATTGGTGTAGTGATAGCTGTATTCACAATTTTTACTTCACGAACTACAACTTCAATTTCACCTGTTGCAAGCTTAGGGTTTTTGTCTTTTCTTTCAACAACCGTTCCCTTTACTTGTAGTACATATTCATTACGTACATCACTAATTTGTTTTGCTATATCTTCATTGAATACAAGTTGTGTAATACCATAACGATCACGCAAGTCAACAAAAATTAAGCCGCCATGGTCACGCCGAAACTGCACCCAACCG
>CAYSBB010000099.1:2072-4040 GCA_964429205.1 uncultured Erysipelothrix sp. | reverse complement strand
TGTAAGATATCTTCATTACCATCAATGGTACTTGTGAGCATAAAAAAGCTTGCGTGTATATTTTCTTTTTTGAGTAAGTCTAAGAGTTTTGGGGTAAAGCGCGCATTCATGCCATCATCAAAGGTGAGATAAATCACCTTTTCATCTTTACTGAGTTTATTGAGTGGGTTTAAAAAACGTGTAATCAAAGTTGTGATGACACCACTTGTCCAAATCATAATAAGGAGGATTGATAATCCTACCAATCCTCTATAAAGCCATATCATAGGTATTACCTTTGTGTTCACCGTATTGTACCGGTTGTTTTAAGTGCATCACATTTAAAACTGTACGATCAATGGATTCACCTTTTCTTACGACCGCACCACAGTGGTGTGTTTCGATGTAATGTGCATTTTCAAGCTCATGCTCAAAGCTTGGGTAAATGGCCACAAAGGGAACACCCACCGCAATACTTTCTGCCAAAGAGACGCCTCCTGGTTTTGAAATCACCACACTGGCTTCTTTTAGATATTTGTCCATATTATCTGTAAAGCCAACTACATTCACTTCTGGATAACGTCTTTTAATTTTTTTGTATAAATGTTTATTGTTTCCAGTGATTACTGTAATTTTAAGACCATTATAATGGGTTAATGTATCCAATGGTTCATGAATCCATGGACAAATTCCAAGGCCACCACCCATGATGAGGACATTTTTAGTTCCATAAGGTACACGGGTTCTTTTGGTAAACTTACTTTTTACAGGAATACCGGATACTTCAATCATTGAAGATGAAACACCATAAGTAATTAATTTATCTTTCATAGTTTCATCAGCCACAATATATAGTGAAGCACTTTTTGCGATCCATCCTGCATGAACCCCAAAGTCTGTAATATAAATGACAACTTTTGTATCCACTTCACCAAGAATTCTTGCGGCACCAGACCATGTACAGAGAATTAAATCAGGATTCATATCCTCATAAGCTTTTCTTAATGCTTTTGATTGTTTCAATTCTCTTTTAGGATCACGACCGAAGTGGTTCACGAAGTTATAGAGTGGTGAGATTCTTGTGATGACTTTTTTAAAAAATGAATAAATAATTTTGTTTGTTTTTGGGTGTGTAATTGCCACAACATCATCTATGATGACTTCATGGCCGTCATGTTCATAACGTTCTTTGAGCGCACCAGCTGCTGACCAGTGGCCTTGACCAAATTTACTTGATAAGATCCAAACTTTCATAATCATCAACTCCTTTATTAGGTATTAACTGTATAGGTGTACTAATTCAAGTAATACACTTATAGTATAACTCTTTTTTTTAGAAATACTACTATTTTAATACAATCTTAAGGATTATTTTATAAAAAAAGTCGAAATAAATCGACTTTATTGGATGACTAAATCAGCTTTTAGCATTCTATTGAGTATTTCTTGCTTGTTTTCACTCACGATTACCCTTTTATCTTCCACAATACAGAACTTGTCATACAGATCGAGATGTTCTTCAAAGACGATGTGGGAAACGTTAATGAGTGTCCTTTCTTCTTTCAGCATATTTTCTTCCAGTTGTTTTGCGAGTGTGATGTCTAAGGCCGCAAAAAGTTCATCACTGATAAGAACGGGTTTGTCAAAGTATAAAGCCCTTGCGAGCATGAGGCGCGCTCTTTCGCCACCTGATATATTGTCACCATCATTTTGTAGCATCTTAGAAGGTTCAAAATGACTGAGGTTTGTTGATGTTAAAACGTTGTCGACATTGTCTTTGTTTAAAAGTGTAATGTTGTCTTGAAGTGAAGATGAGAAGATAAATCCTTTTTGGTCAATTTTCGCAAATTGTGATAGATATGATTTCATATCTAAAGTATTTAAAGGATCTTTATTAATCTGTATTTCACCACTTGTAGGGATAAGATCCAGCATCAAGGCTTTAAGTAATGTGGATTTACCTTCACCTGATGGTCCTACAATTAAGAC
>CAYSBB010000099.1:0-1972 GCA_964429205.1 uncultured Erysipelothrix sp. | reverse complement strand
AGTGATGTTTTCTTTTCAACTTCATATTGTTTGTGTTTTAAGTCTTGTGTTAAATCTAAAAACTTGTCTCTTCTTTCATCTTCAAGACTGTGTTGTTTGATAATTTCAAACCCGTTGAGACTTTCAATCACAAACTGCGTATATTTTTCAAGTGAAGAAGATTTCTTCTTTTCTTCTTTTTGGATTGGCTCACCCGATTTCTTAGCCATGAAGAAAAAGATGAGTGCCATGCCTAATATAAGGACAATGAATAAGGGTTGAATTGATACTAAGATTACAGTGGATACGATGAGTTGCGCAATCAGCCATAAAAGATCTAACATACTGCCATAGTATTGATCTTCTAAGCGGTCTGCATCACTGATGAGATTGGAACTTATTTTTGATGGTTTCATGTTTTTGAAAAACTGAGGTGTCTTTTGAAAGAGTGTTGCCATATAAGTGACTTTGAGTTGTGTCATGGATTTTTTTAAGTAAAGACTTTTAATGATAACCTCTAATGCACTGAATAAAAGTAAGAGTCCCATGCTTTTAAGTATAATCAGTGCCGTACTTTTAACAGATACGAGATCTTGTGCCATACTGAAGTCTGTAATCTTACCAAGGTTAACACTGATAAAACCCATCACACTGGCACTGAGACATATCACAATGAAACTTAAGATAAAGGTAGTTTTATTTCCGAGTTTATGTTTTCTCATGCTTTTTCACTCCTTTCTTCAAATGCGATCACTTGATCAAAATGTTTGGATAAATAATCTAAGTGTCTGTGTGAGACACAAATAACTGTTTTGGGTAAGTTTAAGATGGTGTCATAAATGGTAAAAGCATTCTCATCATCCAGTGATGCACTGGGTTCATCAATAAAGATAAGATCTGCATCACCATATAATGCACGCGCAATGGAGATGCGTTGTTTTTGACCACCTGAGATATTTTCACCATTGTTTTCAATGATAAATGTATCATGATCAATATCCCATGCATCTAGTGCACTGGCTTTTAGACATGCCTTATATCTTTCTTCGTCGTAGTCTCTATTCAGTAAGATGTTATTTTTAATGGTGTCTTCAAACATAAAGTGAGACTGTCTGATATAACTGGATACTTTAAGGAAAGCTTCATGATTAATGGTGTTTAAATCATGATTTCCAAACTCAATGGTTCCTTCTTTTGTGGAAATGTTTTGAGATAAAAGATTGAGTAGTGTTGTCTTACCACTACCTGATGGCCCATGGATCAAAACTTTTTCATTTTTTTGAATATTTAAGTTAAAGTCTTTTAAAATCTCAATTTCATCATCATACCTAAAGGATACGTTTTCAAGTGTATAGTTTAAGGGATTTGTGGGTGTCATCAAGCGCTCTTGATAACTTTCAAAATCCATTAAGGTGTTATACACATCAACACTGGCTTTAAGTCTATTGATAAAGCTGAAACAAGAGACCATGCTCCAAATGATGCCACTTGATATGTTGATGATTAAGACAAGACTTGAAAGACCAATTTGTCCTTGCCCCATTAAAAGTGTGGCATAAATCAACATGGAGAGTTGTGCGATATAAGCAATGTTCTCACTGGTTTTACTGTGGGATTGATTGAGTCCATAGTGCTCTGACTTATAGGTATGCAGTGTGTTTGTTTCATTTTTAAAGTAATTTAAGAAGTTTTTCTCTTGACCAAATAGTTTTATGGTAGAAACACCCCCAATCAGATTATTCACACTTTGATTGTAAAGTTTGTTTTGGGCTTGAGTTTGTTTTTGCTTGTGGCGTACTTTATCTTCAAATGCTTTTGTCACAAAGAAGAGCACCACTGCACTGAGTCCTGCAATCATTGCAATCTCAAATGAAATAAAAGAAAGAAAAATCAGTGAGAAAAGTGTGTTGAGACTTGAGTAACCGATGTTTAGAATTGAAAGAAAGAAGTCTCTTTCAAAAAGATTGATATCAGAAATAAGCATTGATTGATA
>CAYSBB010000098.1:0-4133 GCA_964429205.1 uncultured Erysipelothrix sp. | reverse complement strand
TTAAAGAATACGCAAATCTTGCGAAAGGCTTGCCATTTGGATCAAAAATGGAAAGACCTTACTACTGTGCTTATGTTTCTAGAAAGTATCAAAACTATACTTATGCACATACACAAGATGATATTAAAGCGTATCTTGGGCATGATTTTATCAGTGTCCAAACCATTCCTGGCGTTTTTTCGCAAATTATGGGCGATGAAGGCTATATTTTCAAATGTAAAACTAAAAGAGAACTGGAGACATATATTAATTACATCAGCAAAAAGGAGAAGAAAGCATGAAAGTAGAACGAAGAAGCCACTACAGTGGGAATTTAGGGCGTGAAATGTATTTCAATGTCTATGGACATGCTGGAAAACCAATGATTGTTTTTCCATCTTCAGGTGGTAGTCAAGATGAGTATGAAGCCTTTGGCATGATTGATGCTTTATCTCACTATATTAACGAAGGTATTATCAAAGTCTATACACCACAATCTATAGATCAAGAGTCATGGCTTGCGAGTTATAAAAATCCACATGACATGGCATCATCCCATGATCAATATGATAAATATATTATTCATGAGTTTGTAGCGCTGGTTCGTTATGAATCAAACTGGCACTTTGGTCTTATTGCGACAGGATGTAGTATGGGTGCATACCATGCTGTGAACTTTGGTTTAAGGCATCCTGATGTCTTTGATGTGGTGATTGCACAAAGTGGTGTTTATGATGTGCGTTTCTTTTCAAAAGATTATCACGATGAACAAAAAGCTTACTACAACTCTCCCATTGATTACTTATCAAATATGAGTGACCCTTGGTTTTTAGACCATTATAGAAATAATGCATTTATTGTTTCTGTAGGACAAGGAGACTGGGAAGGGCCACATATTTATGATACAAAACGTCTTGAAGAAATCTTCCATCAAAAATCAATCCCTGGTTGGTTTGATTATTGGGGAACAGATGTTGCGCATGATTGGGTATGGTGGCGTCACCAAATCCCTTACTTTATGGGGGAATTAAGAAGAAAAAACAAACTATAACGCTATCGAAAAGGAACTCAAGTATCTTGAATTCCTTTTTTAATGGTATCTTTACACATTACCTTGACCTTCTTGTTACTAGAAGCTGTATAATAACACTATATAAGGAGTGCTAAATCTATGAACATCAACAAAGTCAGCCAAATAACTGGGGTAGATTCAAAGACAATAAGATATTATGAAAAAGAAGGACTTCTTGAAGTAAAAAGATCTTTAAATGGATACCGAAGTTTTTCTCAAGAAAACATTGATACAATTGCCCTCATCAAATTACTGAGGTTTTTTGATTTAAGTATCGAAGAAATTAGAATGTACATTAACTCAAAGTTAAGCTTAGAAGAAATCAAAAAGATTGCTGAAGAAATCATTGAAAAGCTTAAAGATAAAACAATTGAAAGAGAAAATACGATTCATTTATTAAGCAAAGATAATCTTGAGTCATACCTAAACAATCCAGAGATCATTAAAGAATATACAGATAAAGATATGATTATTGAAAAAGCATTCTCATTTAAAATATCCAGTTTGGTAAATATGTTTTACTATTTTTTGGGACCATTCCTACTTTTAATTTACTTTTCAATTGTGGATAAAAGCACTTCTCGACCCTTGAGTTTCACAATGGATTTTATATTTATTTTGAGTATTTTATATATGTCCGCAAGCTTTGTTGAATTGTTTGATTATAGAGAACCTTATCGTGCTTATAAGAAGTTTTTTAAAGTGGTGATCATTATTTTTAACTTTTTGACGCTACTATTTCTTCAAGAAAAATATGCGCTTCATATATTCACAGATACAAGCAGTATCGCATTGAGTGAAAACAGTCAAATTATTGTCTTCTTAATGATTTTATCCATCGTCTTTTATACTTTTAGTTTGATTCAAAAAAATCAAAAAGTAAGGTTATTTGCGTTCCTATTCTTATTCATTGGATTATTTTTATCCATTACCAATCGTAGTGACATTAAAGAAGATGGCAGTATCATTCGATATACACCCTTAAATTTAAAGGGAAAAGTTTATACTGTGGACGACATTCAAAAAGTTGAAATAAAGTCTGATAAAAGAGGTAAGAATTATCGTTATTATATTTATTATGATGACTATAAAATTGATGCATTTTCCGTATTGAGAAATGAATATGATGGATTTGAAAAACATGAAAACTTAGATCAAATATATCGTAATCAACAAGTTGAAAGAATCATCAACATTCAAGGTGAGTGTCGTTTAAATAAGGATGAATGTGAATCATTAGAAATTATTCAATCATAAAAAAAAGTTCGTTTTCGAACTCCTTTTACTCTAAAGCATAAATCAAAAACTCACCGAAGTGTTCAGCCCAGTATTCTTCTGAGTGTGTTTCACCATAAAGAATTCTAAGCCAAATATTATCAATTGATACGCCTGTTTTGATTAGGCTTTGAACATAATAGAGTGAACTGTTAATATAAGCTTGATTGATATTTACATCACTAAAAGTGCTGTCCGTGTCATTCCCTTCTTGTGTTCCAACCTGAATATAAACCTTTGTATCAGGGTGAAGGGGACGTGATTTAATATATTCTTGGAAACTTTTCTCACTGAGCCATGACGCCAGTGAAAAGACACCCAAAACACCATAAACATCAGGGTACAAAGATCCCATAAAGGCACTGATAATGCCACCCATAGAACTTCCCACAACACTGGTATTTTTTCTATCAGACAGTGTTCTATAGTTTTGATCGATAAACGGTTTTACTTCTTCAGTAACCCATTTTGCATATTCAAAACCTTCACCACCATAAGTACCATCATCAAAGACCCAAGGCGCATATTCATCAAGTCTTTTTTCACCATCATTATCAATTCCTACAATAATGACTTCCATATTGGCATTGTTTTTTAGATGTGGAATGACTTTCCATGAATGACCTGAGAAAGACTCTTTACTGTAGAATACATTTTGTCCATCGTGCATATAGACAACTGGATAATATTTATCAGTGTGATCTTCATAGTTCTTAGGAAGTAAAACACGGATTCTCCTTTTTTCTTCATTATAAAAAGGCTTTAAATAATGTGTTTTTAACTTTAGTTGATTGTAATAAAAATAGTTTTTCATAAAGTCACCAAGCTTTCGACTCAATCATTTTATCACATAAAAAAACTGCGCTCAAATGCAGTGATTTTATTGTATACTTCCTGTTGGCTCAATAGATGAAAAAAGATAAAACATATTACGAGCTATATTGTAATGTGGTATAAAATATATAGGTGGTATTATGAGTTCTAAACAACGATTTGTTAAACAAATAAGAATAGAATCTATTGAATTTTTATATGGAGTTTCACTCGTCATCTTTATCTTTTTTATTGAAGATGAAACGTACGCTATACAATGCGTTTCTCTTGGAAATAGACGGGATCTGTTTAATATAATATAAGAATTAGAATGTTTTTGTGATTTGAAACTGTTTATGAATTTTATAAAATATTTTTCCAGGTCATGTTATTAAATTAACATATTAAAGGAATAATCAGTGATGCCTCTTAAGAAGATATTGATCATATCTTCTATTTTTATTGTATCTAAAGCATCATTTGAATAGGATTCGGAAATATAAGAAGATAGAACTCTTAAAAAATGTTGGGATACACTAGCGGTAGACAACTCCGGTATTATAAACTTCTCGATGGATTCAAAATATTGAATGAAGGGATTAAAATAATTTTCGCTCCAAACAGAAAAAATACTTGAGTTTGTTTTTTTAGATACAGAATGTTGTAGATCATTCATCATTAAAGTAAAGTTCATTTTATGTTTGTCTCTTAGGTAAAGTGCCATTTCAAGTAAACAATCTCTCTTAGATTGTTTTTTTATGAGTATGGCATTTAAATCTGAACCTATTTCTACTGCAAATTGGGAGATAACTTCAATGAAAATTTCTTCCTTGTTTTTAAAATGATGGTATATCGCAGGTTGCGTGACATCTAGAATTGAAGCAATTTGTCGTGTTGACGTCGCGACATATCCTTGTTTCATAAATAAATCAGTTGCAACAGTAATGATTTGAGTTCTTAAATTGTAAGTCATGATATCAACCACTTTCTAACC
>CAYSBB010000097.1:0-4182 GCA_964429205.1 uncultured Erysipelothrix sp. | reverse complement strand
CTGGATATTATTATCCACAATTACTGGAACGCCTTGTGCCTACATATATTAGAAATTAATGATTTAAAAACTGAAATGAGCTTAAACTTCATTTCAGTTTTTTTATGCGAAAGATATTATATACAGAAAGTCAAATCTTTGTGACAGAAATTTTTTATATTTGAAACGACTTATATTCTGCAATATGTCCGAACAACTTTAGGATAAATGTCGGATTTTAGAGGAAACCACGTTGACTTATACGTATAAGTGTCTATAATAAGAGATGAACGTGAAAGCGATTATACAATGATAGGAGATGAAATAATGTCAGAATACAATAATCCAATAGTAATTGAAAGAGCAGATCCATGGGTGTATAAACATACAGATGGTTATTATTACTTCACAGGATCCGTTCCAGGATATCAATCAATTGAACTTAGACGTGCAAAAACATTGAATGAACTTCAAGATGGTGAAATCAAAGCAGTTTGGCATGCGCATGAAGAAGGACCACAAAGTGAACTTGTTTGGGCTCCTGAAGTCCATTTCATCAATGATAAGTGGTACATCTATTATGCAGCAAGTAATCATCCACATATTAGGGATAAAGATTATCACCATAATATGTTTGTGATTGAATGTGAAGCGGCAGATCCATTTGAAGGTGAATGGGTAGAAAAAGGCATGATTACCACACATCAAAAGAGTTTTGCGATTGATGGTACAGCTTTTGAACTCAACGAAAAACTTTACTACGTATGGTGCCAGTTAGAACCGGCAATTACCAATAACTCAAATCTCTATATTTCAGAAATGGAAAATCCTTGGACATTAAAAGGAAAAATATTACTGCTTTCAGTACCAGAGTTTGATTGGGAATGTGAAGGATTTAGAGTAAACGAAGGTGCAGCTGCCATTGTTAAAGATGATAAAGTAATTATTACTTATTCAGCAAGTGCAACTGACCATACTTATAAGATGGGAATGTTATGGGCAAATACTGATGCAGATTTGCTTGATGGTTATTCATGGCATAAATCAGCTGAACCAGTATTTGTTTCTTCAGAAGAAAACTCACAATTTGGACCTGGACACAATTCATTTACAAAAGATGAAACAGGGGAACATGATTTACTCGTGTATCATGCAAGACCTACTATGGCAAATGAGGGAGATCCACTCAACAATCCAAACAGGCATGCGCGTGTACAAAAATTTACATGGGATGAAAATGGACTACCAGTATTTGGTGTCCCAGTTAAATAGAGGTTAAAATGACAGCAAAATATTTAATTCAATCAAAAACAAAAGGACCTAAAATTAGTAAGCACATTTACGGACAATTTGCAGAACACCTTGGTCGATGCATTTATGAAGGCATTTATGTGGGTGAAGACTCACACATTGAACAAGTAAATGGGATGAGACAAGATGTTGTAAAGGCACTTAAAGATTTATCCATTCCAGTATTAAGATGGCCAGGCGGCTGTTTTGCGGATGAATATCACTGGATGGATGGCATTGGCGAAAAATCTGAACGTAAAAAAATTGTCAACACACACTGGGGTGGTATTACAGAAAATAATCACTTCGGAACACATGAGTTTTTTGAACTGGTATCACAACTTGAAACTGAAGCGTATATTAACGGAAATATGGGAAGTGGTAGTGTTCGTGAGATGTCAGAATGGGTTGAATACATGACCATGGATGGCGAATCTCCAATGGCTGATCTAAGACGTAAAAACGGAAGAGATAAACCTTGGGATGTTTCATATTTTGGAGTAGGAAATGAAAGCTGGGGTTGTGGTGGTAATATGACACCAGAATACTACGCTGAAAAATACCGTCAATACCAAACATATGTCAGACAATATGGTGATAAAAAGATTTATAAAATTGCATGTGGACCCAACATTGATGATTATCACTGGATGGAAACACTCATGCAAAAAGCAACGCCATTTATGGATGGCATCAGCTTACACCATTATGCACTGGCAGATGAGTGGCTTAATAAACGTCCTGCAACAGGTTTTCCTGTTGAAGAGTGGTACTCACTGATAGAAAGTGCACAAAAAATGGATGAACTCATCACAAAGCACAGTCAAATCATGGATAAATACGATGCTGAAAAACGCGTTGGTTTGATTGTGGATGAGTGGGGTTCATGGTTAAAAGTAGAAGAGGGTACCAATCCTGGATTTCTCTACCAACAAAACACCATTCGTGATGCCATGGTCGCAAGTATTACACTGAATATTTTCCATAAGCATGCAGATCGTGTTCATATGGCAAACATTGCACAAATGGTAAACGTACTACAATCAATGATTTTAACCGATCAAGAGAAAATGTTGCTGACACCCACATATCATGTATTTGAACAGTACAAATACCATCAAGAAGCTGAAGTGGTAGAGGTACATGGTAGTGAAACACCATATATTTCACAAACTGCTTCAATTAAAGATGATATTCTTACATTGTCAATCTGTAATTATCATCATGATGAAGGACAAATACTCAGTTTTGATTTCGATAAAAACATTCATAGCATTAATGCAAAACAACTTGTTGGAGATTCATTAGACACACATAATACTTTTGATAGCCCTGAAACCATTAAAAACAATGATTTTACAGATTATGAAATTAAAGGCACTTCAGTCAAATTTGAAGTACCTTCTAAATCAGTCACTACACTACGCATTAAATTAGCATAAATTACTAAGACAGCGTAAGCTGTCTTTTAATCTAAAGGAGCACCATGAAACAAAAAGGATTTTGGAAACAATATAAAGAACTGATCAAAGATGTCGTACTCGATTATCAGTATCAAGTCATGTTAGATGAAAAAGATATCACCATTGAGCGTGAACGTGAAGATGCTTCACTGCCTCATGAAAGAAGTCAAGCCATCACGAACTTGAAAATTGCGGCAGGCCTTGAAGAAGGCGAACATTATGGATGGTGGTTTCAAGATACGGATGTCTATAAATGGATAGAAACTGCAGCTTATACTCTTGAAAACTTTGAAGATCCAAAGTTAAAGAAGCGTGTTGATGGTGTGATTGACATCATCGAACTGGCACAAGAAGATTCAGGATATTTATCCACATTTTATCAACTTAGAGCACCCGAGTTAAAATATAAAGAATTGGATAAGAGTCATGAGCTTTACAACGCTGGACACCTTATAGAAGCTGCAGTTGCATATTATCGTGCAACAAATGAAAAGAAGTTACTGGATGTGTCCATCAAATTTGTTCAAAATATTATGGATAATTTTGGAGAAGGGAAGATTGAAGGCGCTGATGGGCATCAAGAAGTTGAGCTTGCTTTAGTAAAGCTTTATCAATTAACACAAGACAAGAAGTACCTAGATCTCAGTCGCTACTTTATCGATGTGAGAGGTAAAAACCCTGAATTTTACAATGAACAAAAACGTGCATTAAATCAAGAACCCTTTACCAATTTAGATTATCTTCAAGCTTATGATTTACCTATCAACCAAAAAGAAGCAAAAGGACACGCAGTAAGAATGCTTTATATGATGGAAGCCATGGCAGATCTTGCTTATTATCAAAATGATGCAAAGATGGAATCAGCTGTAAAAACACTTTGGGATGATATTATAAATACTAAAATGTATATTACTGGTGGTGTGGGACAAACTGTACAAGGAGAAGCTTTTGCACAAAGCTATGAACTCCCTAACGATACCATGTACTGTGAAACCTGCGCGGCCATTGGTATGGTCAATACCGCAAAACGTCTTTTCAAACTAGAACAAGATGATGCCATCATTGATACCATGGAACGCTCCCTTTACAACGGGATGTTAGCTGGGATGTCTCAAGATGGAGAGCACTTCTTCTATGTAAACCCACTGGAATATATTAAAGATCGTTATAACCCTGATAAGGGACATGTTAAGGGTGAAAGACCTGAATGGTTAGGATGTGCATGTTGTCCTCCTAATATTGCAAGAACCATTGCTTCGATTGATTCATATTTTTATAGTAAAGTAGATAATGATTTGTATATCCATATGTATGGTGATGCAAAATATGAGGATGAAAACATCACCATCATACAAACGAGTGCTTTCCCATCTCAAGATAATCATCAATTTGAAATACAAATTAAAAATGATGCATCTACCCTTCACTTTAGAAAACCAAATTGGTCAGA
>CAYSBB010000096.1:0-4215 GCA_964429205.1 uncultured Erysipelothrix sp. | reverse complement strand
ACTCATAAGTGGACTTTTGATTAGTGATTAAATTTTGATGTGTCAAACTCCCGAGATTCTCTAGTTTTTTCATTTAATCGCCCTAAATATTAGAAAATTTATATAATCATGTTATAATATAAAGGTGCTACGTTTAGGAGGATATACATATGGAAAACAGTAATAGAAATAGCGACTTCCACTGGGAGAGTCTATACTCTGTCAGTAATGATCAGAAATACGATATAATCAATCGTGTACACCGTTTAGACGGTACAGAAGATGAGGAAGTTATTGAATCATTTAGAAAAGAATGGGATGAGGTTCAAACCGAAGGTGACGATCCAAGTCTTGTTGAAAAATTTGAAAAAGCGATCACACGCTTCCACGAGAAGAAAGAACGTGTAACGCAATCAATAGAAGGTAAAAGAGCTTTAATCGCTCAAGCTAACGAAATGAAAGATTCAGATGATTTCTTCAAAACTGCCGAAGCATTCAAAAAGCTTCAAGCAGATTGGAGAGAGCTTGGCTACTCAGGTAAAGAATTAAACGATCCACTTTGGGAAGAATTCTCAGAAGTGAATGACTACTTCTTCAACCGTCGTAGTGAGTTCTTTGAAGAACAAAATGAAAAACGCGCAGAAGCTAAAGAACTTAAAGAAGCTTTAATTGAACGTGCAGAAGGTCTTCAAGATTCAACTGACTGGTTCAAAACTTCAAAAGAACAACGCGAGATGATGGATGAGTGGAAAGAAGCTGGCTTTGCAAGTCGCGAAGTGGAAAATGCACTTTGGGAACGATTCAATGCAGCCCGTCAAGTATTCTACAAAGCCCAAGAAGCTTTCTTTAAAGAATTAAGAGAAAAAGAAGCTGTCGCAAAAGAGAAAAAACTTGCATTAATTGAAGAAACAAATGAACTCAAAGACAGTTTAGACTTTGATACAGTTCGTACACGTTTCGACGAAATGATGGAAGCTTGGAAAGAAGCAGGCCACAGTGGTCGCAAACACGAAGAAGCACTTTGGACAAAGTTTAGAGAAGGCCGTGATCACTTCTATTCAAGACTTAGCGAATCAAGCAGCCAAACACGTGAAGAAAGACGTACTGAAGCATTTGACAAACTCAATGAAATCAATGACAAAATTGATAGCTTAGAAGACCTCAATGCTGCAATCAGTGCAAAACTATCACAACTTGAAAACCGTCCACAAGATGAGCAAACAATTCAAGAAATTGAAGAAACACATATTTACCTCGAACAAAACGAGAGAAATATTGACTCACTCTTAGCGGAATCACGTAAGCTTGAAAAAGAACTCGATAGACTATAAGAAAGTTGCCGGATATCCGGCTCTTTTTTTTCTAAAAAGGAACATTACTTATGAAAAATAAAATGAAATGGTTGATAGGGTTGGCAATTGTCGGTTTGGCAGGCCTACTGATAACTTCAAATATGCAAAAGAATGTCATCTATTCTTTCAATGGTGAAAAAGTAGAAGCAGATGCTTACTATGACATGTTAAAAACACATTATGGTGCAGGCTTTGTGTATCAATTTATTGAAAAAGAATACTTCAACACAAAAACTGTTGATAAAGAAATTAAAGAAGAATTAAAAGCATCCGCAGAATCTTTACTCAAAGAAAATGACAACGAAGAAGGCAAAAAAATGCTGGAAACAACTTTAAGAAGTTTTGGTTACAGTGGCATTAATGATCTACAATTGTATTTAGAAAACAGTTATCTCAAAAATAAAATGGTAGAAGAAAACTTTGATGCATACTTTACCGACTATAAAACATATAACGATACCTACAAGCCAAGAATCGTCACACACATCTTAGTGATGTCAGATGATGAAGCGGTTGTAGACGCAAAGAAAAAAGAAATTGATGCCATCTTAAATGACAGTGATGATATCAAAATTGACATGTTAAAACTCAATGATGATGAAGTGGTCATTTCTGAACAACTGGGTTATGTGGATCGAACTTCAAGTTTAGACGAAGCTTTTTTAGCGCTCAGTTTAAACACAGAAGAAAAAACACTGTCAGATTGGGTGAAGTCAAGTTATGGTTACCATAGAATCTACGTTGAATCAACAAATGAAAAAGATATACGCGCGATGGCGAAGTTTCAAGAAACAGTCCTTACCAATGAACCATCCCTTAGCTTTAAAATTGTCTTAGATCAAATGCAAAAAGATGGTGTGGAAATAGAAAAAACACTGCTTGATGAAATTTTAGAATTGGCGGGTCTGTAATATGAAAAAAATATTAATTTTATTTGTTACATTATTAACACTCACCGCATGTACATCAACAAATGTTACTTTAGAAAATCCAAAAGAACTCTTCAGTATTAATGGTAAATCTTATGATGAGTCTGTCATTCTAAATCAAATCCTTGAAGTAGACTACGGTCAATTTCTTATTCAACATTTAGAAGATATTGTGATTGCGGATGTGATGGATGATTATGAAGATGAACTGATCATTGATGAAGCCTATCAGGAATTTCTGGATTATGCAGAAGTGATGAATATTTCACTGGAAGACTTAATCAATTACTATGGCTTTGAAGATGTGGACAGTTTTAAAGCACACCTCAAAAAGTCCGTTGCGATTGATTTGTTTGTGGAAGATAAGGTAGAAGAAAACTTAGAAACACTTCAAAAGAAATATAAAATAATTGCGCTGGATGCTTATAAAGTAGATTCAGAAGAAACAGCCAAACAAATGGTTCGTTATGTTGAAAGTGATTATGAAATGGAAAACTTCGAGAAAGAGTTTGACTTAGAAGGTGTACAAGCCGTCTTTTATCACGAAAATTTAGAAGGGTTATCTGAAGACTTACAATCACAACTCGCAAGTATCTCACAAGATAAGATTACTTATGAAGCAGTCAGCGATGATCAGTATATGGTTTATCTTTATCGTGATGAAGACATTGATGAAGTCAAACTCAAAGACTTTATCATTAAAGAAACTGATTATGCTCAAACATTGATGATTGGTTTAATTCAAGATAAGAATCTTAAAATTTATAATAATACATTAAAGAAAAATATGAGCATTGATTTTTCTGACTATATTAAATAAAAAAGAGAACAGCGCTTAGCTGTTCTCTAACTGATTTGGGGTAACTTTAGTGAAACGGATAAAGTTTCTGGGTAAAGGGGCCACAAAATCAAATGTTTTTTCAGTGATGGGATTTGTGATCTTTAAACGATACGCATGAAGTCCCATCCTTTTTAATGGATTGGTCTTTGCGTTGTATTTTCGATCACCCACAATTGGATGTCCAATGTCTAACATATGAACACGGATTTGGTTTTTACGTCCTGTATCAAGTCTTATAGAGACTACGGTATTCTCTTTCATGCGGCGCACCACTTTATAATGTGTGATGGCTTTGAGCCCTTCATGGGTTGAATACATGTGTGTTGTTTTATTTTCTTGTAAGAAAGACTCAATGGTATCTGCATCTTTACGCATGACACCTTCCACAATTGCGATATAGTTTCGATCTTGAACATTTTGATTCCAGTTTTTTTGGAACTGGTCTTGTGTCTTTTTATTTTTCGCAAACATCAGAACACCTGATGTATCTCGGTCTAAACGGTGTACCACAAAGATTTTATTCTTGGGGTTTTCTTGTTTGACATAAGCACTGGCCAGTTTGTAGGCTGTGATGTCTTCGTTTTTATCGGTTGCGATGGTCAGTAAGCCATAAGGCTTATCAATCACAATTAAATTATTATCTTCATAAATGATGTTTAAGGGTGTATCTAAACTGCGGTTATGAGGTAACACAACAACAACATCTCCTGGATAAATAGGATCGTCGAATTGTGTGGTTGCTTCACTGTTGATGGATACACAATTATGTTTTAAAAGTGATTTGATTTTACTGCGTGAGTAAGGTAAATCAGCCTCAAATAAATAATTTAAAAGTGTATCTTCTTTTTGTATTTTGAATTCTCTTTTCATACTTCACTTCTCTTTCCACTCTATTATAACCTAAATATCGATTAAGTCTATTAATATAAAGTGTTAATTGATTTGGTTATGCTGGTTTTTGTTTTAGAGAAAAGAATAGTTTGATTGACACAAGTATGTTTGCGTGGTACGATTCAATAGTAATAAGAATAAACGTTTTAAAAAAATGTAGTTACTCATATTGTGTTGAAGGGCTGTAAGTTAATAGTTTATGAAGTGCGATTGAGTGCGTCTT
>CAYSBB010000095.1:0-4365 GCA_964429205.1 uncultured Erysipelothrix sp. | reverse complement strand
GTGATGGTTTTGTTTTCGATGGACACATCGCCCAGTTGTTTATAAATCGCTTCGAAACGCTCACTACCGTGACGTAACATCAGCTCATCTTCAAATGATACATAGAATCTTGAGAATCCGGGATCTCCTTGACGGCCCGAACGTCCACGTAACTGATTATCAATACGACGTGATTCATGACGCTCACTACCTAAAACAGCCAAGCCACCCAGTGCACGACTTTCATCATCCAACTTAATGTCAGTTCCACGTCCAGCCATGTTGGTTGCGATCGTTACAGAACCTTTACGGCCTGCTTTTTCAATAATTTGTGCTTCACGAGCATGGTTTTTCGCGTTTAAGATTTCATGTTTGATACCGCGTTGGCGCATCATCATAGAAATAAACTCACTGGTCTCAACTGCGACTGTACCCACAAGGACAGGTTGTCCTTTTTCATTGAGTTCTCTTACTTCTTCTACTAAAGCTTCAAACTTAGCCTTTTTACTACCAAACACTAAATCTGGATAGTCAACACGTGCAACAGGACGGTTTGTAGGAATTTCTAAAACACGCATGTTGTAAATTTCTGTGAATTCCTCTTCTTCTGTCTTCGCTGTACCGGTCATCCCAGATAGTTTTGCATAAAGTCTAAAGAAGTTTTGGTAAGTAATGGTTGCCAGGGTAATACTTTCTTGTTTTATTGGCACATTCTCTTTTGCGGAAAGTGCTTGGTGAAGTCCATCTGAATACTCACGGCCTTCCATTAAACGTCCCGTAAATTGGTCAACGATCACAACTTGACGATCTTGAACCACATACTCTACATCATTGGTCATGGTGTAGTTTGCGCGCAGTGCATTATTAATGTGGTGTACTAAAGATGTATTGTCTAAATCATAGAGGTTATTTACTCTAAATGTTTTCTCCGCTTTTTCAACACCAGCTTCTGTCAGTTGTACTGTTTTTGATTTCACATCAACTGTATAATCTGCCCCTTCATTGAGGCGTTTTGCGAACTTATCACTGGCCTCATAAAGCTTGGCACCATCACGACTGCCACCTGAAATAATTAAAGGTGTACGTGACTCATCAATAAGAATCGAGTCAACCTCATCCACAAGCGCAAAGTTTAAGGGTCTCAAGACACGGTTTTTAACATCTGTAACCATATTGTCTCTTAAGTAGTCAAAGCCTACTTCAGAGTTTGTGGTATAGGTAATATCACATTCATAGATTTTACGTTTTTCAAAGCTAGGCATTGAACGCACATTACAGCCGACTGTTAAACCTAAAAAGCGATGGATCTCCCCCATCCACTCAGCATCACGTTGTGCCAAGTATTCGTTAACGGTAATAATGTGAACACCTTTACCTTCAAGTGCGTTTAAATATGCAGGCATTACAGCGGTCAAGGTTTTACCTTCACCCGTTCTCATCTCCGCAATATCACCACGGTGTAATACCACCGCACCCATAAGCTGAACCTTATAAGGGAACTCTTTAATTACACGAAAAGCAGCTTCACGCGCAACCGCATAAGCCTCCACTAATAAATCGTCTAAAGTTTCACCCTGTTTTAATCTTGATTTAAATTCATTCGTTTTTTCTGCCAGTGCTTCATCACTCAACGCTCTTGTTTCATCTTCAAGCGCAATGATTTGATCCGCAATGGTTTCAATTTCACTTAAATATTTTCTATCTCCACTGAAAAGTCTTTTAAATAAGCTTGCCATAATCAGGCCTCCATTTCTATTGTATTGTACCATAAATCCTTCCTCAAAAAAGTTGGTTTTTACCAACTTATTAAGTAAGACGAATAATATTATGGGCTTGTTTCCCCCGTTTGGTTTCTACAAGTTCGAATTCAACTTCGACACCGACTTCAATGACTTTAAATCCTTCCATCACTAAATGAGAATAATGGAAAAAAACATCCCTATGGTTATCCACAGAAATAAAGCCAAATCCTTTTGTTTTATCATAACTTTTAATGATGCCTCTCATAAATACCAACCTTTAATATTTCTTTTTTATTATATCATATCTCATGATGAAATAAAGCAAACACTTCAATTGAATGGGCGTGCGACTTGAGTAAGTCATAACAGGCTCTTAATGAGTGTCCTGTTGTACATAAATCATCAAATAAAAGGACTTTTTTCCCCTTAATTAAAGAAGCATTCTCTAAAACAATGACATCTTTAACATTACCCCTCACATCACGATGCATCGTAGATTGTTTATACGGATGTTTCTTAACCAAAACATCTTCGCAAATCTTTAAATATTGTGTCTTCATCACCAACACATTGGGTTGATAGCCTCTAATATCTGTCACTGACTCATGAGACGGGACACAGACCACAACACTCCCAAAATACTTCAAATAAAATCGTGTCAAAAAAGGCGTTAAAAAAACATCATTTAACCACTGATCATGACCATCTTTAAATCTAAGCAGTACATCACGCGAGAAACCCTCATATGGATATAAACTGTTGATCTTTAATCCAAGTTTTTCTATGACTTGCCACTCACCCTTCATTTTCTTACGACACGCTTCGCAAAGCGCTTCTCCATATAAAAACCATGACAAGAAATATTGACCCATTATTTTGGGTTCAAAACAGATTCTGCAAGTGTGTTGGTGTTGATGAGTGTTTCGATACATAATAAAACCTCCTCACATTTTTGTGTTGTATAGAAATAACAAGCGCCTTTTGTAGAACTCCCCCTTAAAACCCGCCCACTGATTTGAATGAGTGAAGATACATCAAAGATGGGATGATTGGCTTCTATGACATACACAAATACATCTTTAAAGGTAACCCCTCTTTCTAAGATGGTTGTCGCTATGAGTTTTCCTTTCGTATCACTCTTAAAGCTGCCAATAATACGTTCTTTATCTTCACTGCTTGAAGTGATATAGGGTATCTTAAAGAGCTTAGAAAGTGATACAGCCATCTTCTTTGTGGGCACAAAGAACAATTGTTTCTCATCTTTATGCAAAATAAAATCAAATACCAAATGAATCAAGTTATTTCTTAATATTGGAATGGGTAATGGTTCTAGTGATGGTCTTAAAGGCATTTTGAGATGCTGGGTGTTATTTAGCTTTTGGATTAAAGCGTCATCTTTTGTGGCAGACATGAATAAAATTTTACCTTTTACTGACTTTTTCATCAGGCCAAACAACAAATCATCACCACTGAATGGAAAGGCATCTGGCTCATCCACAATAAGAACATCAAAGTATTGATGATAACGATAGAGTTGGTGCGTCGTACATAAAATCACATCGCCCAATAAATCATCCGTATGACCACCACATACTGCGACTACTTTACACGCTTTAAAATCTTCTTGAATACGATCTTTTAGTTCTAAAACGACTTGTCTACGCGGAATGGCCCAACCGATGGTCTTCTTTTCAGTAATACATTTTTTAAGTAAGTCATAACACATCTCTGTTTTTCCAGCACCACAAACAGCTTCTAAAAAGATATCACCTTTTTCAATAGATGCTACTATTTCCTGGGAAATAGATTTTTGATATGGTGTCAATTCAAACTTTAGTTCATATTCACCATCATCACTAAAATCATCAAAGACTGATTCAACCACTCCAAAATCAAGATGAATACAACGCCTGCATACACCTTCTATAAAATACTTTTCTTCATTTGCGCCACAACGATTACATGTCATGGTATTAAATATACTTAAAGTTCTATAAAACCTAAAAAACACCCCAATTAAGGAGTGTTTTAATCTAGGGTGTTATTGTGAGTGAATTATTTGTTTTGATGTTGGTTAAGGTTAGTGTGTCTTCATCCTCCACACCGTTAAATACAGCATAGCTTGCAGTTCCGAGGATCATCTCATCTTTTGTTTCATCATAAAACAGTGCCATTACGTATTCATCACCAACTTTGAAATCTAGTAAAGGATCCTCTTCAAAATCTAAATAGGTGTTTTCTGGATCTTCTTGATTCAGCCAATTGTATTTTTCAGAAGCTTCTGGTCCATACGCTTCAATCGCATCAGAAAGACGTACCTTACCACCATTGACCTTTAAATCCCTTTCGCCTTGTTCTATGTCACCTTTATAAACATCGAGTACTTCAACCACAAGATCATTCATGGGCATAAAACTATCAACAAAATAAGAAAGCTCAGGAATTGATAATACTTTTACCCTCACTAAAACATCATGACGATGAATGGTTTCTTGAATATCATGAACATCATAAACCCAACTCTTTTCAGAGCTGTCTGAGACTTCAATGATATGTTCTTTGTCTTCATTTTTAACAACCACTTCTTGGTCTTCACTTGGTTTTGAACTACAACCAACACTGAGTAAGCCAACAACGAGTAAGA
>CAYSBB010000094.1:0-4478 GCA_964429205.1 uncultured Erysipelothrix sp. | reverse complement strand
GTAAAGAAGATGCCACCATGCCTGAAATCATTGATGTGGCCAAACGTGCCAATGTGCATCACTTTATTAAGACACAACCTGATGGCTATAACATGGTTTTAAATGAAGAATCATCCAATATTTCAAATGGTGAAAAACAACTCCTAACCATTGCGCGTGCACTTTTAAGTGATCCAAAGATTCTAATCTTAGATGAAGCCACAAGTTCAGTGGATACACGCCTTGATGCCATGATTCAAGAAGCCATGGCAGAACTCACTAAAAATAGAACCAGCTTCGTCATTGCACACCGCCTCTCTACCATTCGAAATGCCGATGTTATCTTAGTGGTTAAAGATGGCAATATCATTGAAAAAGGAAATCATGATACGCTGATTGAAGAAGACGGATTCTATGCAGAACTTTATAATTCACAATTCACAGACAATTAACCTTTACAAATTCAAAAGGGTTTGTTATTATTTGATATGAATTAAGGGGAGTAGAAGCCTTATTAAGGAGCGTAATTTCGTCAACACGACTAAGATGTCCGGAATACGTATAAATTCGAGACTTTATTCAAGTTTTAAACTTGGGTAAGGTCTTTTTATTTGCCTTGTCCAAAGAAGGAGGAAACCATGGAAAATTGGTATGCGCAGTCTATAGAAGAAGTATCAAAACATTTTGATCTTGAAAATGGACTCACAGAAGAAGCTGTTGAAGCTTCAAAAGAAAAATATGGTAAAAACGAACTTGAGGAAAAAGGTTCTAGAAGCAAGTGGCTTCGACTTTTAGATCAGTTCAAAGATACCATGATCATCGTTTTATTGGTGGCATCACTCATCTCTTATTACTTAGGGGATAAAACAGAAGCCATCATCATTATCTCAATTGTTGTGATCAACGCCTTTATTGGATTTACACAAGAAAATAAAGCAGAGGAATCACTCAAAGCACTTCAAGAAATGAGCAGTCCCAACTCAAAAGTCATTCGTGGTGGTAAGGAAATGTCCATCCCATCCAAAGAAATTGTGGTTGGAGACTTACTGGTTTTAGAAGCTGGTGATCTTGTTTCAGCAGACATACGTCTTGTGAGAAGTAATTCACTTCAAATTCAAGAAGCATCCTTAACCGGTGAATCTGTCCCTGTCTCAAAATCCTTTGCTTATGTCGGTGAAACAACCGATGTACTGGGGGATCGCAAGAATATGGCTTACTCATCAGGTACTGTTACTTATGGTCGTGGTATGGGTGTTGTTACGGCAGTTGGTATGAAAACTGAAGTGGGTAAAATTGCAGAAATGCTTCAATCCACCATCAACACACAAACCCCCCTACAAAAGAAACTTGATAAACTTGGAAGAACTTTAGGATACTTCGCCCTTGGCGCTACAACTCTTATCTTTGTGCTTGCTTTATTTAAAGCTGAAATGGATATTATGGAAGCCTTCATGATGTCTGTATCACTTGCTGTAGCGGTCATTCCAGAAGGACTCCCTGCTGTATCAACCATCGTTCTTGCAATGGGTGTCAAACGCCTCGTTGAAAAACACGCAATTATCAGAACGCTCCCATCTGTTGAAACTTTAGGAAGTGCTTCTGTCATTTGTAGTGATAAAACAGGAACTTTAACACAAAACAAAATGACTGTGATGGAATCATGGACTTTAGATGAAAGCATCACACCAGAAACACTCGCAACTTACAGTTCACTCTGTAATGATTCACGCTTTATTGAAGGTGTTTGGGTTGGAGATCCAACAGAAACAGCCTTTACTGTATGGAGTGATAAACTGGGTCTTAATACTCAAGATATTATTGCCTCACATACACGTGTCAACGAAATTCCTTTTGACTCTGCTAGAAAACGTATGAGTACTGTTAACCAGTTTGATGAAGGCCTTCGTGCACTTGCTAAAGGTGGCGTGGATGAAATCTTAGCTGTTTCTAAATATGTCTTAAAAAATAATGAAATTGTTGAAATGACAGAAGAAGATAAAGAGCGTATCCAAACACAAAATGCGACCTTTGCGGAAAAAGCATTACGTGTGTTGGCTGTTTCTTATAAACCACTTGAGACAAATCCTGAAGAAGGAGATCTTTCAATTGAAAGTAATCTTATCTTTGTGGGTCTTGTGGGCATGATTGACCCACCAAGACCTGAAGTTTACGATGCGATTGAAACATGTAAGCGTGCCGGTATTCGTACCGTCATGATTACAGGAGACCACGCCATCACCGCTAAAGCCATTGCGGATGAAATTGGTATGCTCAATGGTCAAGAAGTTGTAACCGGTCAAGACTTAGATCAAATGAGTGATCAAGAACTCTTTGATCGTGTAGAAGATATTGCGGTTTATGCCCGTGTATCACCTGAAGATAAAATGCGTATCATTACCGCATGGAAAGGTCATGGTCACATCGTGGCGATGACAGGAGATGGTGTCAATGATGCACCCGCTCTAAAACGTGCTGATATTGGTGCTGCGATGGGTATTGTTGGAACTGAAGTTGCCAAAGGCGCCTCAGATATGGTCTTAACGGATGATAACTTTGCGACTGTTGTTGTAGCGGTTAGAGAAGGTCGTCGTATTAAAGATAATATTATGAAATCCATCAACTACTTACTCTCATGTAATGTGGGTGAACTCATTACCTTGCTAGTGGCGATTCTCTTTAGTTGGGGAACACCACTCATTCCAATCCATATTTTATGGGTAAACCTTGTTACAGATTCACTCCCTGCTTTAGCACTTGGAGTAGATCCTGCAGAAGATGATATTATGGATCACAAACCGGATACTTCAACATCACTTTTAAACAAGAACTCATTTTGGAGAATTGGATATCAAGGTGTCATGATTGGTGGTTTAACTTTATTTGCTTTTATGTATGGTAGTGGCAAACTTTGGAATCCTGAAGGATCCTTAGAAATGGGTCAAACCATGGCATTTACAGTCCTTGCTTTCAGTCAACTTGTACATGCTTATAACATTCACTCACCACACAAAACAGTGTTTAAAACATTCTTTAAAAACAAATGGCTCGTCTTGGCAACCCTTGTTAATGCGCTCATGATGTTGGCAGTACTCTTTATTCCTGCACTTCGCGATATCTTTAACCTTATTCCATTAGACTTACACCACTGGGAAGTGGTTGGACTTCTTGTCCTATTCCCATTACCATTTGTTGAACTCATGAAACTCTTGAAATTAAATGGTAGAGATTAACATAAAGCTGCTCGAAAGAGCGGCTTTTCTTTCGGTTAAATATGGTATACTTATCACGATAAAGGAATGATAAAATGATTAAGAAAAATGAAACTCATGAAGTTATCATCCAAGACATCACCAATCAAGGTTATGGTCTTGCGAAAATAAATGGCTTCAGTATCTTTATAGAAAACACCTTACCCAATGAAAGAGTTTTAATCCGTATTGAGCGTGTTGAAAAACGTTTTGCGTTTGGAAAACTTTTAGAAATTATAGAGGCAAGTGAAGAAAGAGTCGATGTGAAAGATATCCTTCAAACACGACTTGGCACGATGCCACTTCAACACGTCGATTATGCATCACAACTTAAATATAAAAAACAATGGGTTAAAGATGCTTTATCAAGATATATAGCAATTGATGAGAGTTGGTTTCAAGATACCATTGGTATGGAACACCCTTGGGAATATAGAAATAAGGCTCAAATTCCTGTAAGAGAAGTGAATGGTCTTTTAGAAACAGGCTTTTTCAAACGTGGATCACATGATCTAGTACCTGTAGAAAACTACTACATCCAAGAAGCGGGTATTGATGAAGCTATCCTTACCATTCGGGATATCTTTAGAACCTATAATCTTCGTGCTTATGATGAGAAAACAGGTGAAGGATTACTGCGCCATATCATCATTCGAAAAGGACATATTACCCAGGAAATGATGGTAATCTTAGTAGTAAATCAAAACACCTTACCCTTTCGAGATGAGATCGTTCAAGATATCTTAGAAAAGATTCCCAATACCGTCAGCATCATGTTAAACATCAACACACAAAACACCAATGTTATTATGGGAGAGAAACAAGTGGTTCTTTTTGGTGAAGATACGTACTATGATAAACTGGATGATTTAACCTTTGCGATATCTTCTAAATCATTTTATCAAGTTAACTCCATTCAAACAGAAAAGCTCTATCAAAAGGCCATTGAATATGCACAAATCTCAAAAAATGATGTGGTGATTGATGCATATTGTGGTATTGGTACCATTTCTCTTTTTGCGGCAAGATATGCAAAACATGTTTATGGCGTAGAGATTGTAGAAGATGCGATTAAAATGGCGAAGAAAAATCAAAGGCTCAACAGCATTGATAATGCCACTTTTGAAGCAGGTAAAGCAGAAGAAATCATGGCAAAGTGGGTGAAACAAAACTTAGAAGTTGATGTTTTGATGGTTGACCCACCAAGAAAGGGACTTGATAAGAGCTTCATTCAAAGCTCACTGATCACAA
>CAYSBB010000093.1:0-4506 GCA_964429205.1 uncultured Erysipelothrix sp. | reverse complement strand
GAAGAATATAAAATAAGACAAGCCATTCTTGAATTTGTTTATTACAACTCTTTGTCTTATTACACTGTAGAAATCAGTGGCTTAAATAACTTTGAGTTTTTAGAAGAAACAAAGATGTTACTCAGAAACGAGTTTCACCATCATTTAGAACTTTCAAGATCTTCCTATAAAGAAATTGCGCAAGTCATTGAACTGATGCGATATCGAAATGCTTTGGGTTTTACCATTGAAAGTTTTGAAATGGAAGCACAAGACATGATTAAAGAAAAAATGATCAATGTGTTGAGACAACTAAAGATTGAGAATTATAGTAATGCTGAAATAAATCGCCTTGCGATATTAATTGAAAGTAAATCAAAACTACAAAAAGATGATACACAAAGATTTCAAGACTTAATGATACAAATCATGGATGAGGTCTATTTAAACTTTGGGATTGATTTTAGGGATAATCTAGAATTCAAAGAACAACTGAGACTTCATATCATTCAAGTCATCAAAAGAAATAAAAATGGGACGTTTTTAAGAAACCCCATGCTTTATCGAACACTTAGAGATCACATCTTTGCCTCAAAGATTGCGATATCAGCGGTAGAGATTATAAACCGGTACTTTGAAATACAACTTCAAGAAGATGAGTTTTCATATATAGTGCTTTTCTTTGCGTACTTTTTAAACAGTGTCGAAATTGATCGCACCATATCGATTAATTTTGTGAACAACGATAAACTGATTCAAAATAAGGTCATGATGAATGAATTGGTCAATAAGTACCAAGATGATAAGGTTCGAGTATACAGTAATCATCAAGATGTCTGTGATATTCAAATTGTGAATGATGATACGATTTGGGAATATGATGTTTCAACCCTTGATTTAAACTTTCATAAAAACTTAAAAGATAAAATCAAAAAGCTCCAAGACAAATCCATTGAGTGGCCTAAATACTTAAACGAAAAGTCTGTCTTAAAAGATATTGATGTTTCCACAAGAGATGAGCTTAAAGAAGTACTTATTGAAACACTTGATAAGCGCGACTTACTTAAAGCGGGTAAAACAATCCCAGATGACTTTGTGGGATTGGAACTTGGTAATCAAGTCCTTCACTTACAAGACTTGGGTAAGCGCCTTAAAAACCCAATCTTCTTTATTGGGATTTTATCAAGACCCATTATCTGGGATAAGACCACCATCCGCATGGTCGTCATCATAAAAACGAAGAAAGATGGGGATGATGATTTACACATACTTTGTAAGGCACTCTCTAATTGGGTAAACGATAGTAAATCATTGTATCGCTTTATAGAAAACCCTTCTGTAGAAAAACTCTACTTATAAAAGTTTGCACTAGTGATGGTGCAATTTTTTATGTGGAGCGAAGCATGAATTCACGTTATTATCTAGTCGAGAGGTGGTTCAATGAACTTGATGGAATGTATAAAACTCATCCCAGAAAAAACAAAATTAATTTTCGATGAGTATGAAACAATGAAGCTTAAACTAGAAGATGCCTACACAGATGATTTAGAAGGACTGGTCATTGTTGGATCTGGATCTTCTTATAACACAGGGCTTATACTCAAACACTTTATTCAAAGTGAGTTGGGGTTAAAGGTAGAATTACATTTACCCAATGACTTTGTTAATTTTGAAAACTTAGATTTTCTTAAAAAGAACACCATGTATGTCTTCTTATCACAAAGTGGGATGACAACGCTTGTTGTAGAAGCTGAAAAGATGGTTAGAGAAAAAGGATTTAAAACTGTGAGCTTCACAGAAAATCCAGATTCAATTTTATCACTTGCTTCTGACTATGCATTTGATATACAAACAGATAAAGAAAAATATCGATTCAGAACCGTAGGTGTTACCAATACGGTACTGAGCTTACTGTTATCTGTCATTGCGGTTTCTAGAAACATTGGTCGTATCAGTGAGAGTCAAGAAACATCGTATCTAAAAACATTAAAATCAAACTTAGATACTTTAGAACAAGTACGCGTCGATAGTGAAGCTTGGTTTTACGATCATATTGAAATACTCAGTCAATGCGAAACATTTATCTTTACTGCAGCTGGATCAAACTGGCCCATTGTTAAAGAAGCTGAAATTAAGTTTATGGAAATGCTGCCAGCACTGACACAAAGCTTTGAACTTGAAGAACTCGTTCATGGACCACAAAACGCATTTGGTGAAAACCAAGGATTCTTTATTTTAGCCGATGAGAATACACAATTTGAAAAAGCAAAACAAACACAAAAGTTTATTGAAGAAGCTGTTGGCGCAAGGGTATTTTTAATTGAAGAAAATACAATCCCTTCATTTCCTAAACTAAATAAGTTTAGTTTCCTCACATACTTAATGTTTTTCCAAACACAGGCTTATCATATCGCCATTACTAAGGGGCGAGATTTGAGATTCGGTACTTATCCAAGTGTCGATGAATATATAGGACGTACAATCAAAAAGGAGGAGAATCAATGATTCAATTAATTAGAGTTGACGATAGATTATTACACGGACAAGTTGCATACAGTTGGAAGGGTGCTTTGGGATACCAGGCCATTGTGATCGCAAATGATAACGCATTTAATGATGAAATCAGAAAACAAGTACTACGCGCCGCAAGACCCCAAGGCGTACGCATTACCATCCGTGATTTAGAAGGATCTGTTTCTGTACTCAATGATCCAAGACTTAAAGACATGAAGGTACTTGTTATCGTGGATACACCTTTAGATGCAGCTTACTTATATGAGCATATAGAGGAAAAACCAAAGCTAAACTTGGGTGGTGTTCAATATAGAGAAGATCGCATGCAGCTTGATAAATCACTATACTTAAGTGAAAAAGAAATCGAAGCCACAGAAAGCATGATTGAAAAGGGTGTTGATGTCTCATTTCAACAAGTACCCAGTGAAACCCCAAGAAAGTTTGAAGATTTAGTTAAAAATATAAAGGAGAAGAAGTAATATGCAACAAGCACTATTAGTTGGCTCAGTCGTAGCCGTTGTATGGTTTTTTGAAAAAATGCTTGGAACACCGATGGTTAACCGTCCCATTATTATTTCACCACTCGTAGGATTTGTCTTAGGAGATGTGAAAGCAGGACTCATCATGGGTGCAAGCTTAGAATTAATATTTATGGGTGCCATCCAGGTAGGTGCCGCAGTACCACCAGAGTTACTGATTGGAAGTGCCTTAGGAACCGCTTTTGCGATCATGTCAAATCAAGGTCCAGAAGCAGCCCTTACACTTGGCTTACCCATCGCTTTATTAGCACAATCAATCAAAGTTGTCGTCTTTATTTTACGAAGCTCACTGATGGATTTGGGAATTAAATTGGCTAAAAATGCAAACATCAAAGGCATGTTTTGGCTCAATATGTTTGGATTATTTATCCAAATGGCCATGTACTTTGGCGTTGCTTTTGTATCAATTTTATTTGGTGCCGCAAAAGTAGAAATATTCTTAAACAATATTCCTGAAACACTCATGCATGGATTAGATGTCGCCGGTAAACTCTTACCAGCAGTAGGATTCGCCTTACTCTTACAACCTATGATGGAAAAATCAAATATGTTATATTTCGTATTAGGATTTATCATGATCTCATACTTACAACTTCCAATTTTAGCAGTCACACTCTTTGGTGTCATCTTAGCGTTTATCTTAATTGTTGAAGGTGGAAAAAATACAGTCGCAGTACAATCAAACGATGGAATGGAGGATTTATTCGATGAGTAATAAAGTAACACTTACAAAAGAAGATCGTAAAATGGTGAATGAAATATTTTGGTCCTCATTTCTTTTAGAAAATGCATACAACTATGAAAGACAACAAGCCTTAGGATATGCAATTGGCATGTGGCCTGCAATCAAACGATTCTATAAAACAAAAGAAGAACGTGCTGAAGCACTTGAAAGACACATGCAAATCTTTAATACTACACCTCACGTTGTATCATTGATCACCGGTGTATCATCAGCTTTAGAAGAAGAAGCGAGTCAAAACGAAGACTTTGATAAAAATACAATCAACAGTGTTAAAGTCAGTCTTATGGGACCTTTAGCTGGAATTGGTGACTCATTTTTCTGGGGAACCGTCCGTATTATCGCAACCGCAATCGGTTTACCCCTTGCGGCAGCTGGAAATATTTTAGGACCCATCTTATTCTTAATCGCATTTAACGTACCACACCTGATTGTAAGATATTACGGTGCACTCTTTGGATACAAATTTGGTGCAAACGTCATGTCTAACATTACAGAAAGTGGTGTCTTTGAGAAAATCACAAAAGGTGCGACTATTGTTGGTTTAATGGTTATTGGTGCCATGAGTGCCCAAATGGTTAAACTACAAACTGCACTCAGCTTCACATTTG
Source organism: uncultured Erysipelothrix sp. (assembly GCA_964429205.1). Taxonomy (GTDB): domain Bacteria; phylum Bacillota_I; class Bacilli_A; order Erysipelotrichales; family Erysipelotrichaceae; genus Erysipelothrix. The sequence goes on along the minus strand of CAYSBB010000093.1, from coordinate 121 downwards.
ATGAAACAGCCTTTGTGATTCAAGATTATATTGATCAGATATTCCCACTACTCTTACCCCTTGCGTATACATTATTTATGTTCTGGTTATTAAAGAATAAAAATAAGAAATCAACATTCTT
>CAYSBB010000092.1:0-4509 GCA_964429205.1 uncultured Erysipelothrix sp. | reverse complement strand
CGTCCCAAGGAATTCGCAATGGCCATGGCGGCTGTAGTTTTGCCAGTTCCTGGTGGTCCAAAAAAGATCATGGATTGAATATGTTTGTTTTCGACCATGTTTCTTAATGTCTGGTTTTCTTTTAATAAATGGGTTTGACCGATTATTTCATCAATATTTTGCGGTCTTACTTCAAATGCTAATGGTTTATTCATAAAATCACCTGAATCTATTGTATCATGTATAGTGTAATATGACAGAAGGTGAACTATGAAAATTGTAATACAAAAAGTTAAAAGTGCACAGGTTGTGGTAGCTGAAGAAATCGTGGGAAAAATTAACCATGGTTATGTTTTACTTGTGGGCATTGAAAAAGATGATACAGAACAAGATATCTTAAGAGCGGCTCAAAAGATTTCAACTTTAAGGCTCTTTGAAGATGATGAAGATAAAATTAATTTAAGCATTCAAGATGTCAAAGGGGAGATCCTCTCAATTTCTCAATTTACACTGGCAGGGGATATTCGAAAAGGAAACCGACCCAGTTTCACCAATGCCAAAGCGCCAGATGCTGCCAATGCACTCTATGAAACATTCAACAAGCATCTTAGAGACATAGGAATAAACGTAGAAACAGGGGTCTTTCAAACACATATGAATGTGATTTTAGACAATGATGGGCCAATAACCATGATCTTAGAAGTCAAAGATGGCAAGGTTCTATAACTTATGATAAAATGTACTATGGTAAAAAGGAGGCTTTTATGACCCAGATACTCAATGGTTTTGAAGTTTCAAAAGAAATACGTCAAAGTTTAAAAGAAAAAGTCGCAAAGATTGAAGGTAGAAAACCAGGTCTTACAGTTGTGATTGTCGGGGAAGATCCAGCATCACAAACTTATGTTGCTTCAAAAGCAAAACAGGCACAAGATGTGGGCTTTGTTTCAAACGTCCTTGAATTTGATGTGGATATTTCAGAAGAGACTTTATTAGAAGAAATTGAAAAACTAAATCAAGATCAGACAGTTGATGGTATCTTGGTGCAATTACCCTTACCAGGGCATATTCACGAAGATCATGTGATTGAAGCCATCTCCCCAATGAAAGATGTGGATGGACTGCATCCACTCAATGTAGGGTATTTAGAACTCAATCAAGAAGGCCTTGTATCATGTACACCCAAAGGGATTATCTCATTACTCAAAGCTTACGATATCGCTTTAGAAGGTAAGAAAGCTTTAGTCATTGGAAGAAGTCGGCTTGTAGGAAAACCGGTCGCAACATTACTTTTAAAAGAAAATGCTACGGTGACCATTGCGCACTCAAGAACACAAGATTTAGACAAACTCATTTTAGAAAATGACATTATTGTGGTCGCAATTGGAAGAAAAGAATTCATTAAAGCTGATCAACTCAGAGATCATCACATTGTCATTGATGTGGGGATCCACCGTCATGAAGGCAAGCTCTATGGAGATGTTGAAAAAGAAGCATATGATAAAGTGAAGGCCATTTCACCTGTACCAAAAGGTGTGGGTCCCATGACCATCGTTTCACTTTTAGAAAACACTTTAAGTGCCTATAATATGAAGGAGCCAAAACTATGAAATTAGAATATGGATTGGGTGATGTGGTTCAAATGAAAAAGGATCACCCTTGTAAAAAATCTAAAACCTTTACCATTGTAAGAATGGGTGCTGATATTAAAATCGAATGTGATGGATGTGGCGCCATCATCATGTTAGAACGCTCAAAATTTGATAAGCGTCTTAAAAAAGTCATTCAAAGAAAAGAGGAAATTTAAATATGTCATTAACGGCAGGAATTGTCGGTTTACCAAATGTTGGTAAATCAACATTGTTTAATGCGATCACCAAATCGCAAGTTGAAGCCGCAAATTATCCATTTGCGACCATTGCACCCAATGTTGGTGTGGTAAAAGTCAACGACCCAAGATTAGAAGAAATCAGAAAACGTATTGAATCAGAAAAAGTGATTCCCACAACTTTTGAATTTACAGATATTGCAGGCTTGGTAAAAGGTGCTTCACAAGGTGAAGGACTTGGAAACCAGTTTTTATCCAACATTCGTGAAGTAGATGCGATTATTCACGTTGTCAGATGTTTTGATAGTGATGATATTACACACGTCTCAGGACGCGTTGATCCAATTGATGATATTGAAATCATTGAAATTGAACTGATGTTAGCAGACTTACAAGTTGTCGAAAACCGTATCAAACGTGTTGAGAAAAAAGCAACAGTGGATCAAGATGCAAAACAAGAATACAACATGCTTTTAAAAGCGAAAGAAGCTTTAGAAGACAACAAACCACTCACCACAGTAGATTTCTCAAAAGAAGAGCTCTCACTCGCAAGAACCTTCCACTTCTTAACTTTAAAACCTATGATTTATGCCGCAAACATTGATGAAGATTCCATCACAGATGCAAACAGTAACCAACACTACTTACGTGTAAAGGAGTATGCAACTGAAAATCATAAATCAGTTGTATGGCTCAGCGCAAAAGTTGAAGAAGACTTATCATCTTTAGATGATGATGAGAAAAAAGAATTTTTATTAGACTTAGGGGTTGAAGAAAGTGGCCTTGATCTACTGGTTAAGAGAAGTTATGAAATCTTGAATCTCAGAACATTCTTTACCGCAGGCCCTAAAGAAATTAGAGCTTGGACTTATAAAGCAGGTATGCGCGCACCAGAGTGTGCAGGGGTTATCCATACTGACTTTGAACGTGGGTTTATCCGTGCAGAAACATTCTCATATGACGATTTACTCAAGTATGGTTCTGAACAAGGTGTTCAAGAAGCGGGAAGACTGCGCTTAGAAGGTAAAGATTATATGACGCGTGATGGAGATATCATGCACTTTAGATTTAACGTGTGATATAATAGATACAAAGAAGGAGGGTATCACTATGAAACTCGTACTCGCAATTGTATCAAATGATGATGCATCCAGTGTCACAACCGCTTTAAATAAAGAAAATTTTCAAGTAACACGTCTCGCTACAACCGGAGGATTTCTTCGAGCAGGAAATACAACAGTCATTGTTGGGGTTGAAGATGAAGATGTAGAACGCTGCATCGAAATTTTTGGCAAAGAATGTGAAAAAAGAACCGAGGTTGTACCTTCAAGTGCATCCTACGATATTGGTCGTTACGCTTCATTTCCGATTGAAGTGCAAGTGGGCGGCGCCACAATCTTTGTTTTAGATGTCGAACAATTCCATAAACTATAGACCTTACTTAAGGTCTTTTTTTAAAAAAAAAGGAGAAGATAAAATGCAAGAAACATTCATGATGATTAAACCAGATGGCATTCAGCATAAAGAAGCTGTCCTTCAAAGATTAAAAGATGAAGGCTTAATCATAAAACCATACAAAGAAATTAAAACAGACATTCATATTATGCAAACACTGCTTGATCATTATCATGAAGTGATTGATCGTATGGGTAAAGATTTTAACTATGTGGGCAAACTCTTTAACTCATTTTACTTTGGTGATTTCAGTATCGTGCCACTTCATGTAACGTATGATGGTGAAGAAGACATCATTGAAAAAACAAGAACTTTAGCAGGCGCAACCAACCCACAAGACGCAAAAGAAAATACACTCAGAAACCTTTATAGTGATGATAACTATGAAAAGGCAGATCGTGATGAGCGCCTTGTGAACAATGTGATTCACGCATCAGATTCTCATGAAAGTGCCCAAAGAGAACTCAATATTTGGAAAAACTACCTGTAAACGATGTATTATGTTTACATCCTTCGCATGAGTGATAACAGCCTTTATACCGGCATTACGACGGATTTAAAAAGGCGTATCAATGAACACGTGCATAAATTAAAACCAGCTGCAGCATATACGAAAAGTCGTGACGTTGTCAGTTTAGAGGCAGTATGGACAACAGAAGATCGTTCCAGTGCCAGTAAATTAGAAGCACAAATAAAAAAACTTCCCAAACTTAAAAAGGAAGATTTAGTCAAAAATCCAAATCAACTGGATGAAACATATCATCCAGTTGAGAAGGACTATATAGAGAAATTAAAATGAGGACAATTTGTCCTCACTATTTTTTTGTATAGTAACGAATGTGTCCATCAATATGGGATATCACATAAGGTCCAGCATCTAAAGTACTGTCTAACTCTAAGTGAGATCCATCTTGTGGATAATTAAAGGTATACATTGTTTCATATGTATCAATATCAATTTGTCTTCTGTTATCTAAATCGGTTTTATGATTTGGATAAAGATGTTTTTCATATCCTTCGACCGCTCTCATACTGAAGAATTCTGCAACAGAACCTGAACCATAACTGTAAAGACCAACGCGATCATCTGTTTTGAGAATCTTTGCGTCTAATAGAGAAATTAAACTTAAATAAAGAGATCCTGTATAAACATTCCCAACGCGACGGTTATAATGTGTCGACTGTTTAAAGATATCCAGTCTTTCTTCATCTTCTGTGATGGATTGTGTCGCTTTGAGTCCGATTTTTGT
>CAYSBB010000091.1:0-4551 GCA_964429205.1 uncultured Erysipelothrix sp. | reverse complement strand
GCCTTCTGGATAGTTCCATACAGATGCGGATACATAAAATCCTGTGGATATAGGACGGGCAAGTCCCCCTGCAGATTCAGCAATTGGTCCAATTTTATCGATACGACTGACAAGTGCTTTTTTTGCTTGTTCAGCTGCATTACGTGCATCGACCATGGCTTGGTATTCACGTCGTAAAACACTGATTCTTTCTTGCGCTAAGGCTTGAAGGGTTTCTTGTTCTTTTTTAGCAGCTTCTTGTTCATTCACAGCATCTTCCAAATAAATTTTTTGGAAGTCTAAATCTTCTTTCTTCTCTTCAAGTTTTTCTTTGGCTTCATTGAGTTCGCGAATATTTTCTTGATTCTTTTCATTAATACGATTCATACCTTCAATACGTCTTGAGATCTCCGCAAAGTCTTCACCACCCAGTAGGAAGTCCACAAAGACGTTGAGACGGGTTGACGATTGGATGTTCACCATATATTTACGTGCCGTTTCATGTTTTTCTGCAATTTCAACTTCACGTTTTTCAATATCTTCTTCTAAAATACGAATTCTTGATTCTAAAAAGGCAATTTCTTTACGTGTATTGGCAATGTCAGCACTGAGTTCATCAATTTTCTTGTTGACATCAAGCAGTGTCTGTTCATCTTTTTTGATGTTTCCAGAAATTTTATTCACATCGCCCTTTAAATCTTCAATAAGTTTGTCGGCTTCGCTTTGTTTGTTTTTGAGATGTTCTCTGAATGCATCACAATCTTTAGTATGATCTCGATAGCCTTCTACTGTGTTACAGATGTTACTCCAATATGTTTCGTTATCAAAACTTTCTTGCGCAAACACACTTAAAAATGGCACTGCGCCTAAAGTGAACACAAGCATGGTGACTAAGGTATAAAGAAAGGTTTTCTTTATCTTGTCCATCTTAACCTCCTACTTACAGAAATTAAACTTCCAATTGCGCCAATGGATGCACCGGCGATCAATACGATAGCGGAAATTTCCCATACCATGGGTGTGGGTTCTACGAGCTTAAACATCGAGTCTAAGTTGAGTGTTTGTGATTCGAACAGTTTTGTATAACCATAAACAGTCACACCAATTGGAATTAAAGATCCAATAATACCAATCACAATCCCTTCAATCACAAAGGGCCATCTGATATACCAGTTGGTTGCACCCACAGTTCTCATAATTGAAATTTCTTCATTACGTGAATTGATGGTAGCGCCAATGGTATTTGCGATAAGAAATACTGCGACCCCACCCAATACAACAACAAAAATAAAACCAACGTTTCTGATATTTTCCATGACATCAAGTAATGTTTGTGTGGCTTCACCACCATATGAAACACTGTATATTTCTTCATTTTCACTAATTTGTTCAGCGACTTTTTTAATATCGCTGCCTGTTCTTAAATTAATAATAAATGTGTTTAAAAAGGGATTGTCATCACCTCTAAAACCACCGAATAACTCTTCACCTTCTTCGCCACGATTTTCAATAAAAAACTCAAGTTCATCATGTTTACTGGAAAACGTGACTTCAGAAATACCGCTGATCGCACTGATTTCTTTTTGAAGTGGTTCAATATCATCTTCATGAACTTCATCCATTATTTGAACATAAAGTGAAACGTTTTGTTCAATCTGATGGGTAATTTGGTTAATGTTTTGATTTAATATCATAAAGATAGACATTAAAACCAACGTAACCGCCATTGAAGACATACTTGAAAAGGCTAAAGCAAAGTGTCTGAAAACACCTAAAAAGCCTTCTTTAATCAATCTTAAAATTCTAGTCATTGTTTAAATATCCCCCTGCCTTTAAGTCTGCAACTAAAAAGCCTTGGTCTAAAGCAATCGTACGTTTTTTAAACGTATTCACAAGTTCTACATCATGAGTCACCATGACGATGGTTGTATTTTCTTCTTCATTAATTCTTTCGAGTAAAGATATAATTTCATTGGATTTACCTGGGTCTAAGTTTCCCGTTGGCTCATCGGCAATTAAAAGAGAAGGCTTGTTGGCGATGGCTCTTGCGATCGCAACACGTTGTTGCTGGCCACCACTGAGTTGAGATGGAAATGAATTGGCTTTTTCAACCAAATCAACCAATCTTAAAACTTCTCTAACACGTTTTCTAATATCTTTTTTAGGTTTGTTAACGACTTCTAATGCAAATGCAATATTTTCAAAGACTGTCTTAGATTCTAAGAGCTTAAAGTCTTGAAAGACAACACCAATGTGTCTTCTATATATAGGCACTTTAGAGTGGCGTAGTTTTCCCACATTAAAACCACTGACATTGACTACACCTGTGCTGGGTTTTTCTTCACCATCTAAAAGCTTAATTAAAGTTGATTTTCCTGAACCTGTAGGTCCAATTACATATACAAATTCACCGTGCTCTACTTCTAAATTAATGTTATGCAGTGCATTCACACCATTCTTATATTTTTTCGAAACATCTCTTAATAACAACATTAAATAGTGCACCTCTTTCTTCCAAAAACATTATAACACAAACAATTTGAAGTTTTGATGAAACTATGTCTCGTAAAAACCATAGCCATGAACTTCAGTTGCATCAGAAACAATAAGGAATGCATCTTTATCAATTTCCTTAACATTCTTTTCAAGCTGTGCATATTGTTCTGTCATGAGCACTGTCATGATAATTTTCTTTTTCTTTTGAGTATACCCACCGGTTGCATCAAGCAGTGTTGCACCCCGATCAATAGTTAATAAAATCATTTCTAATATTTCATCCACGTAGTCCGTAATGATAAAGACTTGTTTTGCTTGTTGTCCCCCTAAAGTTTGAACCGCATTGATTGATTTAGACATCGCATAAGCTGATACCAATCCAATTAAAACACTGTTTAAACCAAATGTGGTCATCCCTAAAAGAATGGTCACGCCATCCACAACCATAATCCAAGTATGGGCTTTAACTTTGGTGTATTTTTGTAAGATAAGTGGTGGAATATCCATGCCACCTGTGCTGGATCCTGCCCTGAATACAAGACCAATCCCAACGCCTGCAATCAAACCACCATAAAGTGATGCAAGAAGAGGATCGATGGGCGCTTGATAATCAAAAAATCCCATAAACTTTAAAAGTACGGGATAAAGGATGCTGCTTGCGATTGTTTTGAGGGCAAATTCTTTCCCTAAAAATACATAACCTAAAATGAAGGAGATCACAATGATTGATGTAATCAATGTGTCTACTTCAATTTTAAGTAAAGGGGATAAAGCAATTGAAAGTCCGGCAACACCGCCAGATAAAACATTATTTGGGATAATAAAATAGGCAATCGCAAAAGCCAACAAGATATTTCCCAACAAAATAGAAGCGGCATCGATAATTAACTTTCTTTTATTCACTTTAACCTCCAACATTCGCTTTTAAATAACTTTCTATAAACATGTCAATGTCACCATCAAAAACATCATCAACTTGTGATGTCTCTGCATCGGTTCGATGGTCTTTAACCATTGCATAGGGGTGAATGACATAAGATCTAATTTGCGAACCCCACTCAATCAGTTTTTGGTCACCTTTAAGTTGGGCTTTTTCAGCTTCACGATCTTCAATTTCTTTTTGATATAATTTACTCTTTAGCATATTCATTGCTTCTTCACGGTTTTGAATTTGTGAACGCCCTGATTGACATGTCACGACAATGCCAGTTGCCTTATGGGTAATTCTAACAGCAGAGTCCGTTTTATTGACGTGTTGTCCACCAGCACCCGTAGCGCGCATTGTATCCACAGTAATATCTTCAGGATTGATTTTAATTTCAATAGAATCATCAAATTCAGGAGACACTTCAACAGACACAAAAGATGTATGGCGACGCCCTGATGAATCAAATGGACTGATTCTAACCAGTCTATGAACCCCTTTTTCAGCTTTTAAATAACCATACGCAAAAGGACCTTTAATGGCAATTGAAACAGACTTCAGTCCTGCCTCTTCCCCATCAAGATAGTTTAATACTTCAATTTTAAAACCATTTCTTTGAGCCCAACGCGTATACATACGGTATAACATGGACGCAAAGTCCTGACTTTCCGTACCACCTGCACCGGGGTGAATTTCTAAAATGGCATTTCTTTGATCATAATCTTCACTCAACAAGACTAAAATAGAGAACGAATCATATTTCTCTTTGGCTTGCTCATAGTCTTCAATCAAGGAATCATAAAATTCTTGATCAAATTCTTCTTTAATCATTTCAACACTTTCTTCTAAGAATTCAAAGTTATCTGTGAGTTCTTGGTGTGTTTCCACGATTTTCTTTAATTGGTTTAATTTTTGAATGGTAGCTTGGCTTTGGGCATGATCATCCCAAAAGCCTTCAGCCATCATTTCTTGTTCAATTTCTTCAATTTCTTTTTGCTTGTGAGCAAGGTCAAAGTGAATCACCGAGTTTGTTTAATTCCTCTCTATGGTAATTGACTTCATTGACTAATTCATAAATTTCCACAAGCTTCACACTCCTTTAATTAATTGTTATGTTCGACTTTAACTTTCATGCTGAAGTTTAAGATTTC
>CAYSBB010000090.1:0-4760 GCA_964429205.1 uncultured Erysipelothrix sp. | reverse complement strand
GTTCTCAGTGCATCTCTGATTTCCAAGATTCCTGCTTCAATATCTGAAACTGAGTATTGAATTGGATTGGCGATATAGATTAAATCATTCGGAGTTTTTGTCATTCCCTCTTCTGCCATAAGCAGTTCTTCATACAGTTTTTCACCAGGTCTCAAACCAACGTATTCAATACGAATATCTTTATGAGGTCTTAAACCAGATAGTTCAATCATCTTAAGTGCCATGTCTTTAATCTTTACTTCATCACCCATATCAAGCACAAAGATTTCGCCACCCTCAGCATAAACACCAGCTTGAAGCACAAGGCTCACAGCTTCTGGAATGGTCATAAAGTAACGGGTAATTTCAGGGTGTGTGAGTGTGATTGGACCACCATTTGCGATTTGTTTTTCAAAAAGTGGAACTACAGATCCATTGGACCCTAAAACATTCCCAAATCTTACAGCCACAAAACGGGTTGTATCATTATTGTAAGCTTGAAGCATCATTTCAATAAAGCGTTTGGTTGCACCCATAACATTTGTAGGGTTGACCGCTTTATCTGTAGAAATATTTACAAATTTATCAATTTTATATTTCATTGAAACACGAATTAAGTTATGTGTTCCCAAAATGTTATTTTTAATGGCTTCCTCAGGGACTGTTTCCATCAGTGGCACATGTTTATGGGCTGCTGCATGATACACAATATCTGGTTCAGTCATTTTGAATATTGTATCCAAACTATCATAATCACGAATTGATTTTACCAATGTGACAAGTTCTGTTGGTGGTATTTTTCCTTCGCGTATCTTAATGACAAGTTCTTGTTCGATGTCATAAAGACCCGTTTCATTAATATCTAATAGAATCAAACGTTTTGGATTCTTTTGAATAATTTGACGTACCAGTTCAGAGCCAATTGAACCTCCAGCACCGGTAACCATCACATTTTTATTTTTAAGGGTGTTGTGGATTTCTTCATCGTCAATCACGATTTCTTGTCGACCCAGCAAGTCTAAGACATTCACTTGACGCAATGATTGTCTGAAGTCTTGTCCCTCAAGTAAACTTTGAGAGGAAGAAACAACTTTGACATCAACTTTAAGTGCTGTCAACATTTGTAATATTTCTTGTCTTAATTTTTTTGAAGTAGATGGCATCGCCACAATAATTGTTTTAACCCCAAACTTTTTAATCGCATACTCAACTTTTTCACGACCACCAATCACAAGGGCACCGCTGATGCGACTGCCTTTTAATACAGGATTATCATCTAAGATACCTGCCACATGATAGTTATACTCTTTATTTTCCATGATTTCAGAAACAATCATACGGCCTGCACTCCCAGCACCATAAATAATGACTCTTTCACCATCGATACTTCTTTGTCTTTGCATATTATAAGTTCTAATATAACGATATGATGCCCTTGCAAGATACATTAAGGTAATGTTAAACATCAACATCATCACAATGACAGCGAGTGGATGACCCACTAAAAGATTACTCATTTTTATGAAAAGTAATACAATGGCGCTTGAACTATTCATTACTAAAATTCTTAAAAGTTCATCCAAAGAAGTTTGGTGCCATACTGTGTATCTGATTCTAAATAGAATATAAAAGATAGCATGCACACCCATCACAATCACAAAAGATCTGGGATTACCATTATAATAAATAGAAAAGTAATTTAAATTAAAATCAAAACGAATTAAAAATGAAAGTAAGTATGAAAAAATTAATAAGCCTCCATCAAATAAGGGCACAAAATATCTTTTTATCGTTTCTTTATCCATAAAACCCTCCATATGTCCTATCGCTTAAGTATGATATCATGGTTTCTAAACATTCTTAAAAGTAAATGCTCAATATAAAATACATTTAGATTGATATCAATTAATTATGTTCAATTCACACAACACTTTGTGAAATTTCTTGAATAATCCACATACATTATAACTCAAATAGATCATAATATAAACAATGAAATCGCGCCAATCCCATAATTAAGATTGCACAACAAGACATCTTACAGCTATAATGTGTGTAGTAAGCTTATAAACAAAAGCGATAACCAAAATTAAAAAATATTTTTGGTGGAAAGGAAAATTACTAAAATGGACTATAGAAATGAGAAAATAATACTCGGTTTTATGCGTATCGCAGACAAAACACAAGAAGAGGCCGTCTCAATTATACAAACTGCTTATGATGCAGGGATTCGTATTTTTGACCATGCAGACATCTATGGTAGAGATGGTAAAAGTGAACTTGTCTTTACCAAAGCATTTAAAGAAACAGGCATTCAGCGTGAAGACATCTTTCTACAATCAAAAGTGGGTATCAGACAAGATTATGGCATGTATGATCTCAGTGAAGCATATATCCTAAAGTCAGTTGATCAAATATTAGAACGCTTAGAAACTGATTACTTAGATATGCTACTACTTCACAGACCCGATGCTTTAATGGATGTTGAGGAAACAGCTCGAGCACTCACAAAACTAAAAAACGAAGGTAAAGTCAAACATTTTGGTGTCTCAAACTTTAACCATCACCAGATTAGTCTTCTTCAAAGTAAGCTTGATTTCCCTTTAGAAATCAATCAAATTCAATTCAGTCTTTTACACAGTATTATTATTGATGAAGGGATTAATGTAAACCTTGACAATAAAGACGCTTCCATTCGAGCATCAGGCATCTTAGAATATGCCCAACTCAACAATATTAAACTTCAAAGTTGGTCACCTTTCCAACATGGATTTATTGAAGGGCCCTTTATTGATAATGAAGCGTTTCCTGAAGTAAATGAAGCCTTAGAAGAAATCGCCAAAGTGCATGGTGTCTCAAAAACGACCATCGCAGCGGCATGGATTCTAAGACATCCTGCCAACATTCAAGTGGTCGCAGGGACCATGACCCCATCACGCATCAAAGACATCGCAAAAGCACAAGACATCACACTCACACGCAATGAGTGGTATACGCTTTATAAAGCGACTGGAAAATTACTACCCTAAGAGGCATATGCCTCTTTTTTATTAGTGTTGCACTTAATATACTAATTTATCTATAAAAAAAAAGAGCTTTCGCTCTTAATCTTCATGTCTATAAACTGCAATTCCCATGGCTTCAGGGCCTGTATGAATCGCAAGTGCTGGAGTTATGTTACTGAGTGTGACATCCCTTGCATTGGTAAATTTCTTTTTTGCATAGTCAAGCAACTTGTCTAAGTCTTCTTGAGAGTTTGCATTGAGTAATGTGACAGTGCAACTTTTTGCATCTTTCGCAAAATCATAGGCTTCATCAATCATCTTTGTAAGAACACGCTTATAACCACGTACTTTAGAAACCGTGTGATAAATTCCTTCTGGATTACATGAAATTACAGGTTTAATATTTAAAACGTTCGCTACTGTCCCTGCCACAAGTCCAATACGCCCACCACGAATTAAATAATCCAAAGTACCAACTGTGAAGTATACTTTTGAATGATCCAGTGTGGCTTCTATTTTTTTTATAACTGTTTTAAAATCATGACCTTCTGAAATCAGTCTCGCGGCCTCAAGTGCATGATAGCCACTCGCAAGTGAAATATTCTTTGTGTCTAACACAAAAAACTCCAAGTCTTCTACTTCTAAGGTTAGGTTTTTAATCACATTATAGGTACCACTGAGTCCTGATGAAATTGCCACCACAATCACATGGGTATACCCTTCTTGTTTTAATTTTTCAAAACCATCTAAAATGGTTTGACCTGCCGGTAAACTGGTACTCACCTTTGCATGATCAATTTGCGCAAATAAAGATTCACGCGTAATGTCGACGCCATCCGTATATTCTTTATCATCAATTAAGATTTGTAGGGGTAAACTTGTAATATGATATTTTTCTTGTAGTGCTGGGTTGACATCACTTCCTGAATCAACCACAATTGCGATTTTTTCTTGCATCATAAAACTCCTATCTAGTTTGTATTACTAGATTAACACATACCATCAATTACATCAATGAAAAAGGCCCATGGATTGACCCAAAGACCTTTAATATTTTTATTGTGATGCTTTAATCATTAAATCTGACATATTTTGCGAAAATTGAACGGGATCTTCTAAAGGCAACCCTTCAATTAAACACGCTTGATCATAAAGTAACGCCGCGTAAGATGAGACTTCATCAGATGTTTCTTCATATACTTTTTGAAGGGCTTCAAAGAGTGGATGATCTGAGTTAATTTCTAAGATACGATTTGCTTTCATCATATCAGAAGCATTCATATCAGGCATTTGACTGAGAATTTTCTCCATCTCTAATGAAAGACCTTCATCACTCACTAAAACCACAGGATAGCTCACAAGACGTGTTGATAAGCGTACATCAGAAACCTTATCCTTGAGACTTTCTTTTAATTGTTCTAAAAGATCTTTAGACGCTTCTTTTTTCTCTTCAATGGCTTCTTTTTGCGCATCGTCCATTAAATCTAAATCACCTTGAGAAATGGATTTAAAGTGCTTGCCATCATATGCGTGCATGACTTGTAATGCAAACTCATCTATTTCATCAACAAGATATAAAACCTCATACCCTTTTGATAAAACATATTCTGTTTGAGGAAGTTTCTTTGCTTTTTCTAAACTTTCTGAAGAGACATAGAAAATTTCTTCTTGGTCTTCTTTCATGCGTTCAAGATACTCTTTTAATGTCACAAGTTTATCTTCATGTGATGAATAAAACATGACTAAGTCTTGTAGTTTTTCTTTATGTGCACCAAA
>CAYSBB010000089.1:3370-4807 GCA_964429205.1 uncultured Erysipelothrix sp. | reverse complement strand
GTTATAGAAAAACTCGCCTTTAACTATGTCCAGAGAGACATGAAAGGAAAGAGCAAGAAGATAACTTTCGCGACCTCTTTCTTTTAGGAAGTGGTTTTTTATTTAGGAGGTTATCATGAGCAAGATCATTTTAAATGAAACTGAAATTAACCGTGCACTCACAAGAATCTCATATGAAATTCTTGAACGCTTTGATGGTATTGAAGATATTGTCTTAGTGGGAATTAAAACGCGCGGTGTTTTTTTGGCGCAAAAACTTCAAGCAATTATCAAAAAGCTTGAAGGAGATGTTGAAGTTCTCGAACTTGATGTCAGTACGTATCGCGATGATTATAAAGGTGAATTTACACAAAACATTCGGGAAGAGAAAGTTTTGGAAGATAAACGTGTTGTCTTAGTGGATGATGTCTTATTTACAGGAAGAACCATTCGTGCAAGTTTAGATGCGATTATGGATTACGGGAGACCCAAGTCAGTATCGTTGGCTGTTTTAGTAGATCGTGGACACCGTGAACTTCCAATTCGTCCTGATTTTATTGGGAAAAACATTCCAACTTCAAAAAATGAATCCATTAAGGTTTTGGTAGAAGAACTTGATGGGGTTAACCATATTATATTGAAATAACTTAATTTTACTTTAATTATGTTCAGAGAGACATGAAAGTTAGATTATTCTTTTAATTTAGCTGTAGTCTCTTTGTCTACAGCTTTTTTTATAAGGAGAAAACAAACATGAAACATTTCTTAGAAGTATCACAATTTACAGCAGAGGAATTTATTGGTCTTGCGAAACGCGGAATTGAAATTAAAAATGGCGAAGAAGTGAATCGAAACGGGATGTCAGTGGTCAACATGTTTTTTGAAAATAGTACCCGCACCAAGATGAGCTTTGAAGTTGCCGAACGGAAAATGGATTTCTATACATATAACTTCGATGTTAATACAAGCTCCGTCAATAAAGGAGAAAGTCTTTATGACTCAGTACTGACCATGAAAGCCATTGGGATGAACATTGCGGTCATCAGACACCAAAACAACAACTACTACACAGATTTACTCGAAATGGGTATTTCTATTGTGAATGCTGGCAGTGGCAGTGGTGAACACCCCTCACAAAGTTTACTCGATGTGATGACCATCGTTGAAGAGTTTGAAGATTTATCAAATCTTAAAATTGCGATAGTCGGAGATTTAAAACACAGCCGCGTTGCACACTCTAACGCAAAAATTCTCAGTGAAAGTGGCGCAACCCTCTACTTCTGTGGACCGGAGAAATACTATGAAAAAGAATTCGACGTGTATGGGATACATACAACAATTGATGCAGTGATTGAAGAAGTCGATGTGGTCATGATGTTAAGAATTCAATTTGAAAGACACAGTCGCGTTCCAGGTTATACAGAAGCACAATACTTAGAAGAATACGGATTAAACTTA
>CAYSBB010000089.1:0-3270 GCA_964429205.1 uncultured Erysipelothrix sp. | reverse complement strand
TCAGAAGTATCACCTCACCACTTACTCTTAAATGAAATGGATATACCAGGAAATGATGGTGCCTATAAAATGAACCCACCCTTAAGATCAAAGGAAGATCAAGAAGCACTCATCAAAGCTTTAATAGAAGGTGACATTGAAATCATCGCAACTGACCATGCACCCCACACAAAAGAAGAAAAAGCAAATGGATTTGATGGACCTTTTGGAATCATTGGTCTTGAATCAGCATTCCCACTTCTTTACACACACTTTGTGAAAGCAAAAGGGTTGTTTACACTCGAGAACCTACAAACATGGATGAGCATCAAACCCAAAACACTCTTTAACCTGGAAGGAAACTTCATGAAAGAAGGAGACGCAGCAGATTTTGCAGTGTATGATTTAGAAAAAGAAGTGATCATGGATGAAGTATTCTTCCATTCAAAATCACAAAATACGCCCTTTAAAAATCAAAAAGTATATGGGACATGTGTACTGACCATTGTGGATGGAAACATCGTCTATCAGGAGGCAATATGAAAGTTATCAGTAACGATTTAATCGCAACAGAAACCTATGAAATGATCTTAGAAATTGATAGTTTTGAAACTGTTAAACCAGGACAATTCATGCATTTAAGAAGTGGTCGTGAAGATCATGTCTTAAGACGTCCCATCAGTATTGCATCCTTTGAAGATAGTAAAATGATCCTTATCTATAAAGTTGTAGGCGAAGGGACGGCATCCCTTTCAACCTTTAAAGAAGGTCAAACAGTGGATGCACTTGGACCTTTGGGAAGTGGTTTTCAAGTCTTAGACTTTAAAGAAGTATTAGTCGTTGGTGGCGGTATGGGTGTTGCACCTTTATATCAACTGGGAAAAACTTTAGTAGAAAAAGGCGCAAAGGTAACTTTCGTCTTAGGCTTTGCATCAGATGATGCGGTTTACTATCTTGATAAGTTTATGGAACTGGGTCAAGTTGTAATCACAACAGATGATGGGTCTATGGGTGTTAAGGGACATGTTGGAAATGTGGTCGATCATCTGGATGATTTTGATGCGATTTACGCATGTGGCCCTTTACCACTACTACACTACTTAAAGAAAAAATTTGAAGATCATCCGCATCTTTATATCTCACTTGAACAACGTATGGCTTGTGGGATTGGTGCATGTTATGCCTGTGATACAAAAGATAAGAAACATCGTGTGTGTCATGATGGCCCCGTATTCAATGCTAAAGAGGTGGAAATTTAATGAATAACATTTTAAAAGTCAGTTTACCAGGATTAGAACTTAAAAACCCGATCATGCCAGCCAGTGGTTGCTTTGGGTTTGGAGAAGAATACTCAAAATATTATGACATCAGTGTGTTGGGTGCCATTATGGCAAAAGCAGTGACACTTAATGAGCGTGTGGGAAATGATTTACCCCGCGTTGCAGAAACAAAAAGTGGTATGCTCAATGCGATTGGATTAAAAAATCCAGGACTTGAAGTCGTTTTAAATGAAAAAATGCCTTTCTTAGCAAAGTTTGATGTGCCCATTATCGCAAACGTAGCCGGTGCAACAGAAGATGAATACGTTGAAGTCTGTTCACGCATTCATGAAGCACCAAACGTAAAAGCGATTGAACTTAATATTTCATGCCCTAACGTAAAAGAAGGTGGGGTCGCATTTGGAATTGATCCAGAAGTTGCATACCGTCTTACTAAAAAAGTTAAAGCCGTTGCTAAGGTGCCTGTATATGTGAAACTTTCACCCAATGTCACAGATATTGTCCATATCGCAAAAGAAGTAGAGCGTGCAGGTGCAGATGGGATTACCATGATTAATACCATCACCGGGATGCGTATTGATATTAAAACTGGAAAACCCATTTTAGCCAATAAAACAGGGGGCCTTAGTGGTCCAGCCATAAAACCAGTCGCAATTAAAATGGTTTATGAAGTGAGTCGTGCTGTCAATATCCCCATCATTGGTATGGGTGGCGTAGAATCAGTGGATGATGTGATTGAAATGATGATGGCAGGTGCAGATGCAGTTGCGATTGGAACCGCAAACTTCACAACCCCAACCATTTGTAAAGACATCATTGAGGCACTTCCCGCAAGACTCAAAGAACTTGGATATGAATCCATCCAACACTTAAGAGAAGAGGTTAAGAAAAATGCATAATGTGATTGTAGCCCTAGACTTTTCAAGTCTTGAAGAAGTAGAAAACTTCTTAGATTTATTTGAAACACCCATCTTTGTGAAAGTAGGGATGGAACTTTACTACCAAACAGGTCCAAGTATCATTGAAATGATTAAAAATAGAGGCCATAAAATCTTCTTAGATTTAAAACTCCACGATATCCCCAATACTGTAGAAAAAGCCATGCGTGGTTTAAGTAAATTAAATGTTGATATGACCAATGTTCATGCAGCAGGGGGTGTTGAAATGATGCGCGCTGCAAAACGTGGTTTGGGTGATGATGCCATTCTACTTGCGGTAACACAACTCACTTCAACATCAGAAGAAACCATGAGAAAAGAACAACTCATTGAAAAAACAATTGAAGAATCTGTATTAAATTACGCAAAAATTACAGAAGAAGCAGGGTTAGATGGTGTGGTTTGTTCACCTCTAGAAGCAAAATTGATCCACGATAATTTAGGTAAAGACTTCTTCACTGTAACACCAGGCATTCGTTTAAAATCAAATGATGTGGGTGACCAAAAACGTGTCACAACACCACAAGATGCACGCCGTATCGGATCAAGTTATATCGTAGTGGGGCGCCCCATTACACAAGCAGAAAATCCATATGAAGCATATCTTGAAGTTGTTGAAGATTGGGAGGCAGGAAAATGATCGCAAAACAAGTCGCAGAAAAACTCTTAGAAACAAAAGCAGTCACACTCAGTGTCAAAGAACCTTATACATGGGCCAGTGGTTTAAAAAGCCCCATTTATTGTGATAATCGTATTACCTTATCTTATCCAAAGGCAAGAAGACTCATCGCAAATGGTTTAAAAGATTTAATCTTAAAAGAATTTAAAGATGTTGAAGCCATTGTTGGTGTTGCGACAGGTGGTTTACCACAAGCTGCCCTTGTTGCAGATTTATTAAACCTACCCCTTGCTTATGTAAGACCCCAAGCCAAAGCACATGGTCGCGCAAAACAAGTTGAAGGGTTCTTACAACCAGGCGCAAAAGTTGTCATGATTGAAGATTTAATTTCAACAGGGGGCAGTGTCTTAAAAGCAGTCGATGCAGTAAAAGAAGATGGCTTTGAAGTTTTGGG
>CAYSBB010000088.1:0-4906 GCA_964429205.1 uncultured Erysipelothrix sp. | reverse complement strand
ATGCTATAATACTTGTTGTATGCTGAGATGGACATTCTTGAGTCAAAAGCGTATTTATGCTAAAATAAACACGTTATAGCGGTCGAACACTAGGTTTGAGGATGCGTCTTATCAGGGCGGTTAAGGCATTTCTTTTCTTAGTGTTTTTTAAAAGGAGGTGACATATGAAAGTGTGGAAGATTTACGGCATTTTAGGGCTACTTGGACTTCCAGTTTTATTCTTTAATACAAGTATTGGACTGGGCTGGACAGTGGGTCATTTTGTGATGTCGACTTTAGCATTGGCAAGGGAACGTTTCTATGACATTCTTTTGTCTAACACAGAGTTTAGCATGGCGCAGTATGCAGCGTATATTGTATTTACAATTGGCTTGTTATCGGTGCCTTTGGGAATTTCATTCTTTTTTAGTGAAATCATAAATCCCTATGCAATCTTTGCGGCGTATTTTATTGATCGAAGCTTACACTTCATATTGAATCTCTTTGTGAAGGAGGAAACCCATGCAAACTGAGTTATTTACAATTCTAGTGGTATTTGTTTTTTTGGTTTCTCTAATATTTCTTGCGAATAAGTCATTGAGGGCTTATCAAGAGGGTGAAAAACCAAAAGGAATCGCACTTTATGCAATGTTGTATGTTGAAGCGATACTTTCCATAACAGAACCGGTAATGGGAAAGAAAAGAGGAAGAATTATGGCTGGCTATATCGGCTCAGTCTTCATCTATATTCTTGTTTCCAACTGGTCAGGGTTATTGGGCTTTAGCGCTCCAACTTCCAACTATAGTGTCACTTTAGCTTTAGCACTCATTACTTGGGTCGCTGTGCAAGCGGTTCAAATTATTGAGAATGGCTTTGGTGGGTATTTAAAAGGGTTTATGGACCCATTTCCATTTTTTGTGATTCCAAATATTTTTGGAACTATCGCCCCATTAATTAGTTTATCTTTGCGTCTTTTTGGTAATGTATTATCCGGAACAATCATTATGACCTTACTTTATTCTTTTACAGGATGGCTCAGTGGCTTTATTCCTGTTGTGGGTCAATTCAACTTCGTGGGCGTCTTTGTGGCACCATGGATTCATTTGTACTTTGATTTGTTTTCAGGATTTTTGCAAGCATTTATATTTATTTCGCTAACAACGATTTTTATAGCGACAGAATTAGAGGAGGAAAAATAAAATGGATGTAAGTATTGGTAAAGGTTTAGTAGCAATTGCTGCGGCACTCGCAGTTATGACAGGTATTTTCTCAACATTGGGACAAGGTTATGCAGCAGCTAAAGCTGTTGAAGCCGTAGGTAAAAACCCAGAAGCAAACAATGAAATTCGTACAATGCTCATTGTTGGTGCTGGTATCGCTGAAACAGCTGCGATTTATGGATTATTAATTGCATTTATCTTAATTTTTGTATACTAAGTTTAGGAGTGGATTAGATGCCTGATATAAAAGAGCTTCTATTTCCCAACATTCTAACACTTTTATCTCAATTGGCCGCAACCGGTGTGATCTATCTTCTATATAGGAAGTATGTTCACGCGTTTGTGTTAGATATTTTAGATAAAAAAGCAACAGACTATCAAGCAGCTTATGAAGAGATTGAATCTTTAAATAAGCAACAAGCACTTGAGCGACAAAAATTCGAGCAAGAAAAGGCTTCTCAACATGAAGTTTTAGAGCGTTCAAAACAAATGATGTTAAAAGATATTGAAGCAATGCGTGATAAACTCATTGCGGATACAAATCTTGATATTGAACGTATGAAGAAACAAGCAAAAGATGTGCTTGAAAAAGAAAAACAAGCCATGCTGGAAGAAGTTGAACAAGAGCTTGTTAGCGTTGCATTTGGAATGACGGAAAAAGTATTAGAAGGTTATCGCTTTGATGAAGCTGAAATGCTTCAAGCATTAGAGAAAGAAATGGACAAAGCTCATGTTCGATCATGAGGTTTATGCCATCGCATTTGTAGCATCTAATGATAGCGATAAGGTAGAAAAATATTTAGAATTTAAAGAAGTGGTGTCTTTGTTTGAGAAACATCCGCAATTTGTGGATGCACTGCTTTTTAATCGTGAACTTTTTAATGACTTCAGAGAAGACTTTGAAGCCACATTATCACCCGTAGTCTATAACTTTTTAGACATTGTGATTGAAGATGGTCTGATTGATCAAATCTTCAAAATAGAAACAGCAATTCGTAACCATTTGGTCGAACTGGAAGAGTACAACTACTGTGTGATTGAAAGTGCCGATAAACTCAGTGTTTCATTTGATGAAAGACTGACAAACATGATCCTTCAAAAAACTGAAGGAAAAGTTGAAATTGTAAAAAAAGTGAACCCTAAATTAAAATCAGGGGTTCGTATGATGTTGAATAACAAGTCAATTGACTTAAGTATGAGCGGACGCTTAGAACGTCTATTATCGGAGGTGTCTTGATGGATAAAAAAAGCGAGCGCATAGTTGAAAGACTCAAAGCGCGCATAGAAAATTATAACTGGGATGAAGATGCAACAGATAGTGGCGTGGTGTATAGCGTCGGTGATGGCATCGCTTTTGTGAAGGGTTTAAAAGATGTATTATCTGGAGAACTCTTACGCTTTAGAGAAGGTGTCTATGGACTGGCAATGAACCTTGAAGAGGATCAAGTCGGTGTTGTTTTATTAGGACAAGATACAGATATTCGTGAAAATGACCGTGTATATCGTACAACACACGTTGTGGATACACCGGTTGGTGATGAACTGTTGGGTCGTGTTGTGGATTCACTGGGATTCCCAATTGATGCCAAAGGCGACATCAATACAACAGAACGCTCACCCATTGAAAATCCAGCAGCCCCTGTTATGGCAAGACAATCCGTTGAAGAACCACTTTTCACCGGTTGGAAAATCATTGACTCAATGATTCCAATTGGAAAAGGACAAAGAGAGCTCATTATTGGAGACAGACAAACAGGAAAAACAAGTATTGCGATGAATGCCATCATGAACCAAAAGGGTCAAGATGTTATTTGTGTGTATGTTGCGATTGGACAAAAAGCTTCAACTGTAACCCGTCTTGTAGACCAACTTGATAAACACGGTGCTTTAGAATATACCGTTGTCGTAGCCAGCCCTGCTGATGATATGGCATCACTTCAATATATTGCACCCTATACTGGTGCATCCATTGCGGAGTATTGGATGAATAAAGGTAAAGATGTTTTGGTTGTCTATGATGACTTATCAAAACATGCGGTTGCATACCGTACCATTTCACTACTATTACGTAGACCATCAGGTAGAGAAGCGTATCCAGGAGATGTCTTCTATCTTCACTCACGCTTACTTGAAAGAAGTGCGAAATTAAATGACAAATTGGGTGGTGGTTCCATGACGGCTTTACCGATCATTGAAACACAAGCTGGAGATATCTCTGCATATATTCCAACAAACGTTATTTCGATTACTGATGGACAATTGTTCTTAAATCTAGATGACTTTAACTCAGGACAACGTCCTGCAGTTGATAGTGGATTATCCGTATCACGTGTTGGATCTGCCGCACAAACTTCAGCGATGAAGCATGTTGCCGCAAGTCTAAAACTTGAACTGGCAAATTATGCTGACTTACTCAGTTTTGCGCAGTTTAGTACAGATATTGATGCATCCACAAAAGCAGTTCTTGATCACGGTGCACGTGTTACAGAACTCTTAAAACAAGGTGTGAATGAACCCTTGTCACATGACTTAATGATCTTAAGTTTATTCTTAAACCGTTATGGTTACTTGGATAAATTAGAAGTTGAACAAATCTTAGACTTTGAAAGTTTCATGCACCGTTCAATTCAAGAAGATTATCCAGAAATACTTGAAGCGATTAATGAAGACTATAAACTCGATGAAACACTCATCAAAGATATTCAAACAGCACTCGATAAAATACTTGATGATTTCAAGGTGAATGCTTATGAGTCGTAGTCTCTCTGCCATTTCAAAAAGAAGAAAAACAATTCAAACTACACAAAAGATTACCAATGCGATGAAACTTGTATCGATGAGTAAACTACAAAGATACCGTCGATTTGAAATTGGCTATAATCCGATTTTTGATCATGTGATTCGCTTACCCCATGAAACATATGAAAGTGGTAAACCAAAACTCTATGTTGCCTTTGTGCCAGATTTGGGACTTGTATCTGCGTATCCACGTAATTTATTGAATGAATTCAAAAAACTGGGAAAGCCAGATGCTTATATCTTTGGTTCACAAAGCTATGACAAGTTTTCATCGGGTGATTATTGTAATTTATTGAGTCCACGAACCATCAGTGAAAACATTGATTTGGATCGTATTAAAGAATTTGTATCAACATATCATAATGATTATCATATTGTGTGCTTGGTACCAGAAGTGTCCGTTTCTGCAAAAATTAATTTTAATGTTGTAGAAACAGATAAAAGATTATTAAAAGGTTATCAAATGGTGTTTGAACCAGATTATGATTCAGCCAATGATGCCTTTGAAAAAGTATTTGTAGAGTCAACCTTAATTAACACTTATTATCAAAGTAAGGTTGCAGAACATACGATGCGTCGTGTTGCGATGGAGCAAGCTACAGAAAATGCTGATAACATGCTCTATGACTTACAGCTTCAATACAACAGATTGCGTCAAGAAAAAATTACTGAAGAAATTGCTGACTTAACACAGGCGGAGGATTAAAAATGAATATAGGTAAAATAAATCAAATTATCGGTCCTGTTGTGGACGTGGTTTTTGAAGATCGACACAGCCTTCCCAAGCTATACTTTGCACTTAAAGTTGAAGGAACTCCGGTTACTTTAGAAGTTGCGCAGCATATTGGAAATGAAAGTGTCAGATGTATTGCGATGAATCCTACCGATGGTTTAAAACGTGGTATGG
>CAYSBB010000087.1:0-5045 GCA_964429205.1 uncultured Erysipelothrix sp. | reverse complement strand
TGATTTTCAAAAGGCATTGTCAAACTTTTACACTTATATTTTTCTGTGACTCTGATGCTTCACTGATCGCATGCATCGCCGCTGTATAGGCATGTATTTCAGTGGCATCAAAGATTGGTAACGAAACATGTTTTTGTTCAATCAGAAGTCAGATTTCTGAACATCCAAGTATGACACCTTCTGCACCTTCATCTTTGAGCTGATTTATTATACGGATATACGTTTCTCTTGAATCCTCTTTGATATTGCCTAAAACCAACTCATACCACCAATCAAACCAATGGTTTTCATATTTTCACTTTTAGGTTTCATCATATATTATCTCCAACCAAAGTTTTAAAGTAATTGATTGTTACTTTTTAATTTCCATGAAGTTTTCAAGTGCTTCGCTTACTGTATGGGCTCTTCTTGATATTTTTGAAACAATGGTCTCATCACCATGATGCATGGCGTATCCATGATAGTTTTTAAGCATGAGATAGTCGTTGTGTGCATCCCCTGATGTCCCAATTAAATCAATGTTTAAGTCTTTTACAAAATGAGATAACGCAACATATTTATCTGTACGACTGGATGCGATATCGACATAGTTATAATTAGGCAGTGCCTTCACATGATCACCATAATGATCATTGATTTCAAGACATACTTCTCGAGCCATATCAATGGATGGCATTCTTGCGTATAAGCCTCTGATGTCATTGTTTACAATTTCTTGACAGGGTCTATCAAAGGGTTTTAAGTTGATTGACTTTTCTCCTTGATTACAAAGGTTATAGCCATCTGTAATGGAGTAGTGTACAGCACCACTTTCTTTTAAATGTTTTTGAACTTTCAATCCAATATCATTTTCAATGCTGAGTGAGTGGAGTGTTTTAAAGTTATGATCTACAATCACACCACCATTAATCCCAATCACAAAATCTACTGGGATATTATATTTAAAGATTTCTTCTTTAATTGAATTGATCATACGACCTGTCGCAATCCCAAATAGGTTGCCTTGTTTTCTAAATTTACGAATGGTATCTAAATCTCTTTGAGACACTTCTCCATATTGAAATAAAGTGCCATCATAATCTGTTGCGAATAGTTTTTTCATTGTATCACCTTGATGCATTATACCAAAGTTCTTCTTAAATTAGAACAAAACCTCCTTTTCAGGAGGTTTTGAGGATGGTACTTATAAAATTTCTTTAACTTTAGAAACAACGTTATCCACGGTGAATCCAAATTCTTTAAATAGGATGTCACCAGGGGCTGAGGCACCATAGCGGTCCATGGTGACATAGTTTCCATCAAGGCCAACGTATTTGCCCCATGAAACGGATGATCCTGCTTCAATCGCAACACGTTTCCTTAAGTTTTTAGGAAGTACTTTTTCTTTATAGGCTTCATCTTGTCTTTCAAAGAGTTCAAATGAAGGCATACTGATAACACGTGCTTGAATGTTTTCTTCTGCAAGTTTCGCTTTTGCATCAATGGCCAGTGAAACTTCAGAACCACTCGCAAGAAGCAGTACATCTGGGTTTTCTGCATCATCAATGATGTAAGCACCTTTTAAAGCTTCTGGTGAAGAGTTTTCAAGTTGTGGTAGGTTTTGACGTGAAAGGATTAAACCAACAGGTGCATCGAGTGATGTCATCGCTACGGTCCATCCAGCCATGGTTTCAACACCATCAGCAGGTCTGAACTCAATAAAGTTAGGTTGTGCACGTAACATGGTGAGTTGTTCAATGGGTTCATGGGTTGGACCATCTTCACCCACTCCAATGGAGTCATGGGTCAATACGTATGTGAGTGGTACACCCATAATGGATGACAGTCTTGCCATTGGTTTTAAGAAGTCTGTAAAGACAAAGAATGTCGCAACATATGCTTTTAAACCACCATATAAGACAATACCATTACCTATGGCCGCCATCGCATGTTCACGAACACCAAAGTGTAAGTTTTTACCTGCGTAGTTTTCCTCTGAATAGGAATCTTCGCCGTCCATCATGGTCATGGTTGATCCCGCTAAGTCAGCAGATCCCCCAAACATGTTGTTGTATTTTTTATTTAATCTGTTAATGACAATTCCTGATAAGCTTCTTGTGGCGACAGGTTTATCACCAAAGTCCCAAAGTGCTTTATCTTCAATGAACTCATCAACGGTGAGATCACGATTGTCTTCAACCCATTTTGCATAGTCTTCTGGGTATTTTTCTTTATAAGCTTCAAGTTTTGTTTCCCATGAAAGATATGTTTTGTGTTTCTCTTCAAGTAACGCGGCCATGTGCTCATAAACAGCGGGTTCTACATAGAATGGTTCTAAACTTGGGTATCCCATGGCTTCTTTAAGTGCTTTAATATTATCGTCACCCAGTGGTGCACCGTGTGTTTTGGCAGATCCTGCAAGAGGTGTCATCGCACCAATTTGTGTTCTGATTTCAATGAGTGATGGTTGGTTTAAGTTTGATTTGGCTTGTGTAATGGCCTTATCAATCGCATCCATATCATTACCATCTTCAACTAAGAATGTTTCAAAGCCATATGCTTCATAACGTTTTCTTACATTTTCTTTGAAGGCTAAGTCTGTACTTCCTTCGATGGTAATACTGTTGGAATCATAAAGAATGATGAGTCTTCCTAAGCCTAAAGTTCCAGCTAAAGAACTGGCTTCTGAAGTGATCCCTTCCATCATACAGCCATCACCTGCTAAAACGTATGTGTAGTTATCAAAAAGTGCAAGATCATCTTTATTATATTTAGCACCTATGTGTGCTTGTGCCATCGCCATACCCACAGCGTTTGAAAGTCCAGCGCCAAGTGGTCCTGTTGTGGTTTCAACACCATCTGTATCCATGTACTCTGGGTGTCCAGGTGTTCTTGATCCCCATTGTCTAAACTGTTTAATGTCATCCATTGTTACATCATATCCAAATAAGTGAAGTAATGAATAGATGAGTGCTGAAGCATGTCCAGCTGATAAGACAAAGCGGTCTCTGTTCATCCAGTTTGTATTCTTTGGATCAATATTTAAGTGCTTTGACCAAAGTGTGTATGCCATGGGCGCTGACCCAAGGGGTTTTCCTGGGTGACCTGAATTGGCCTTTTGAACCATGTCCGCTGACAGTGCGCGAATGGTATTCACTGCTTTTTGATTTAAATTTTGTGTCATTGTATCCCTCTTTCCTATAAACAATATAGCCTATTTAATAGGCTTTGACAACTTAAAAAAATTAAAGAAGGGGCCTTAAAAAGAAGCCCCCTGTAATTTTATTGAATGGTATCAATGATGTCATTGATGGCCTTTGATAAAGCTTTGTATTTTGATTCTGAAGCATCCATGTTTTCATCTTTGACACAGTAGTAAAATTTACATTTTGGTTCTGTACCAGATGGACGAATCGCAACCCATGATCCATCTTCTAAGAAATATTTTAGAACGTTAGATTTAGGGAAGTCAAGTGTGTTTCCATGCGAATCTTTTTGTGTTAAGTAATCTTCTTTTTTAGAAACTTTGATACCCGCGAAATCTTCATAATCTTCATTTCTAAAGTTATCCAAGATTCTTTGAATACGTGCAAGTCCGGCTTCTTTTTCTAATGTTAAAGATTCAAGTGTATCATAGTAAGCGCCATGTTCTTTCGTTAAGTCATTTAATACATCAACAAGCGTTTTGCCTTTGTTTTTATAGTAGGCGGTTGCTTCAGATACAGCGATACATGCTTGAAGTGCATCTTTATCACGTACGAAATCTTTAATGAGATAACCATAACTTTCTTCATAACCAAACACGAAGTTTTTTGTGTTGTTTCTGTTATGATTTTCAATCTTTTCACCAATGTATTTAAAGCCAGTGAGTGTTTTCTCCACATCAACATCATATTTACGGGCAATCTTCTCACCCAAGTCAGATGTTACCACTGTATTAAACATGACTGGATTTTCTGGCATGTCTTCTAACTCAATCTTGGTTGAATATAAGTATTCTTGTAAGATTGCGCCCCCTTCATTACCTGTTAGATAAACAAACTCACCCTCATGTTTGATCGCAATCCCCATACGGTCTGCATCAGGATCTGCCACCAGCATTAAATCTGCATCATGCTCTTCTGCATATTTAAGCGCGAGTTCAAATGATTTTTTATCTTCTGGGTTTGGGCTTTTTGTGTTAGAGAAATCTGGATCGTATGCTTTTTGTTCGTCCACCACAATGACATCATAACCCAAGTCTTCTAAGATATTAGGGACCAGTGGGTATGAAGTACCGTGTTGTGATGAGAATACGATTTTAATGTTTTTCTCTAAGTCTTCTCTTAAGACAATCGTTTTAAGTTTGTTGATGTAGTTTTGATCAAAGTCTTCATCAAGATAACGAATCATTGATTTCTCACCCACATGAACATCAATGTTTGTCTCATCACCTACTTCATTGACATATTCAATGACCTTGGCAATTTTATCATCCACAAGTTGACATCCTGTTTCATCATAAACTTTATATCCATTGTATTCTTTGGGGTTGTGGCTGGCTGTAATCACAATACCACCCACACAGTTTAATTTTCGTACCGCATAAGATAATTCTGGGGTAGGACGTGGACATTCAAAAATATATGAATCGATCCCGAAAGTAGAAAGGATACGACCGCTGATATCGGCGAACTCTTTTGACATATGGCGATTATCATACGCAATCGCAACCTTTAAAGGTCCAGAGAATGTTTCCTTTAAGTATTTACCATAACCAAGGTTGGCTTTTGCGATGGTGTATATATTCATACGGTTGGGCCCCACTCCCAATAACCCTCGCATACCGGCAGTTCCGAATTCTAATGATTTATAAAAAGCATCTTGCTTTTCTGTTTCTGTTAATGAATCTAAAGCTTTTTCTACCCATGGTTCTTTTTCTCCAAGGGCCAGCCAATTCGTATACGCTTTCATTTTTCCTCCTTCTTTTAGATAAAGAAAATAGAAGGAAAGGTCCTTCTATGATTTCTTATTTATCCAATCACTTTTTGAGTTTTTAAAACTTCTTCGATTGTTGCGATTGCTGC
>CAYSBB010000086.1:0-5077 GCA_964429205.1 uncultured Erysipelothrix sp. | reverse complement strand
GTGTCTTTTTAGGTTTTATGGTATAATTTTGTTAGTGAGTGGAGGGACTTATGAAGATACATCATAAACTATTAAAACCCATTACAGAAGTGAGTTATCTTCGTGCTGATAATGCGAGCAGATATCGCGTGATCGTACGTTATTTTTATGATGAGTATGAGAAAATCAACAACATGCTTTATCGTGAAGATATTTATGAAATGATGCTAAACACAAACCTTTTTGAAGATTATACAGAAGAGCTTTGTCAAAGTGATTTGAATGCTTTGGTGGAGTGGGGAAATCTTATCGCAACACAAGATTCATCGAAAGTATCAACGCTGGAAGAATTTAGAAATCGAAAGTTTCGTTATCAACTCAGTGAATATACCATTGAAATAGAACGCATGACACAAGTCTTAGAAAATTTAGAAATAGAAGGTGCTTCTTTAGAGCCAACATTACTTGAAAGAATTAGACTCAGTTTAGAGAAAATAGAAAAGATGTCTGAAAGCGCGCCACTAGAAGTCAGCAGTTGGTGGAAGAGTATCAATGATGATTTTGTGAGACTCAATCGTAACTATCAAGACTATATTCGTATTCTCAATGGTGTTCATGCAGAAGAAATCATGATGAGTAAAGAATTCATCCTTTTTAAAGACCGTATCATTCAATACTTAAGAACCTTTGTGAAGGGTCTTCAAGAAGAAGGCGTCATTTTAGAGAAGTTTCTTAAAGAAGTTGATCCCTATCATATTAAGAATATTATTGATAAAGTTGTAAAACATGAAAGTACCATTCCCATATTGGGACGTACCTTTGAAGAAGAGAAGTATCGAAACTTAATCGAAGCCAGGTGGCAAAACCTTTACAAATGGTTTGTGCCAACCACAACAGAGAGTGAAATGAACAGACTCAGTGATATTACCTTAGAAATCATTCGTAAAATAACGCGCTACGCACAACAAATTGGTGAGTTTTATCATAAAGGCTCAAACAGAAAAGAAGAGTATCGACATCTTGTAAAGATCTTTGATACTTGTGATTCATTAGATGATGCCCATAAGCTCAGTGCCATGGTCTTTGGGGTAGAAACTTCACTTCACTTAAAAGGCTTAAGTCCACGAGATACAGACAGCATTCAAAGTGGTGTTTATGAAGAAGCACCCACATATTATGAACTTGAAGCAAGAGCGCGCATTAAAACAGAGAAAAAGAAAAGAAAACCTGCACAAGACTTTGAATTTGAAAAGCGCATGCAGCTTCAATCCATTATTCAAGAAGAACAAAAGAAAAAAGATATCATTCATAATTATATCAGTGATAAAGTCATCGATTTCTCAAACTTACCAAAAATTGACAGCGATACGCGTAAGACACTTTTATCATGGCTTTCAAGAGGTCTTTCTGATAAAGACTTAAAAGCCAGAACTGAATGGGGTTTATACTTCACTGTTGATAATAAGAGTACTGATACTTGTATTTTGAAATGTGAAGATGGGGATCTTTTGATGCCTGCATATAAGCTTATTTTTGAAGGAGAACCATCATGAATCCATTTGAAATCCTTTTATCAAAGCGCATGATACTGCGAAGACAAGATCCAAAATCCTACTATAAAGTAAAAGATGAGCTCAAATCGATTAAAAAAATCATGCAAGAGAAGTTTGGTTATCTTGTGATTTTAACACCACAACTCATTAAGCTTGAAAAAATCCCAGCAGAAGCTGAAATATGGATGGGGATTCAAGATTTTTCAAGTATTATGGAATACCAAATGTTTCTATATGTCTTGATGTTTTTAGAAGATAAAGAAATTGAAGAACAGTTTGTTTTATCGCACTTAACAGATTTTATGAATCATCAATTTGAAGAGAATACTTTAGACTGGACACAGTTCAGCACAAGACGCAGGCTAATTCGTGTTTTACGCTATTGTTTAGACAATTATTTACTCATTTTAAATGATGGTGATGATGGTCGTTTTACTCAAGACATCACCACAGAAGTCTTATATGAAAATACAGGGATTTCACGTTACTTCATGCGTAATTTTCCAAAGAATATCATGGAGTATGAATCACATCTTGATTTTAAACAAAGTGATTGGATTGATATTGATGAAGACCGTGGGATTGCACGAAGACACAGGGTCTATCGACAACTGCTTTTATCTCCGAAGATGATAGAGAAAAGTGATGATGAAGACTACTTATACTTAAAGAATTATCGCTACCAAATTCAAAGTGATTTTCAAAGTTACTTTGAGTGTGACTTACATGTCCATAAGTCCAGTGCTTACATAATACTGGATGAAGCATGCCGCATGGGTAAGGTGTTTCCTGAAAATAATGCCTATGCTGATCTGACGCTGATACTCAGTGACATGTTAAGAACGCTCCTTAAAAAACAAGAACTCAAACATGATGAGAAATTCACCCATACAAAAGATGAACTATCCGGCATCATCACAAGGATCGTCAAACAAAACCTCAACATGTTACCAAAAACAGTTCAAAGTTTGGGTCTTGAGTCAATTACCACAAATACCATTGATTACATGCATAAAATTGGTTTTATCAATATAAACAAACAAAACATCGAAACGTATCCCATCATGGGGAAAATTATCGGTGCGTATGAAAAGGAGTTAGACAATGACTGAAAAATGGCATATGAATCGCATGGGCTTGGTTGATTTTTGGTATTACGATTACCAAGAGTTTTTCTTTAAAGAAGGCCATATGATGTTAAGAGGAGGCAATGGTTCTGGTAAATCAGTGACCATGCAAAGTTTCTTACCCTTAATCTTAGATGGTAATAAAAGCAGTTCAAGACTTGACCCCTTTGGTTCAAGAGATCGTAAAATGGAAGATTATCTTTATGATGAAGCCAGGGGCGATGAACCGCGTATTGGCTATCTCTTTTTAGAATTTAAACGAAAAGACTTAGAAATCTATAAAACCATTGGGATGGGGATGCGTTATCGCAAAAACTCAAACTTAAGTACATGGTATTTTGTGATTGAAGATAATAAACGTATTGGACAAGACATTGATCTATTCCCAAGAAAACTTGCGATTACAAAACAAATTCTTAAAAGTATCATTGGAAATCAGCTCATTGAAACACAAGGTGAATACAGACGCCGCGTGAACGATGCGCTTTTTGGCTTTGAGACAGAACAAGAATATAAAGAAGTTTTAGATCTCATCATTCAACTCAGATCCCCCAAACTCTCTAACTCACTCAAACCAACCACCTTAAATGAAATCCTCAACAATGCACTTCAACCCTTAAGTGAAGATGATCTACGTCCCATGACAGAAGCCATTGAGAATATGGATAAGATTAAAGATCAAGTCATGATGTTAGAAGAAAACGTTAAAGCCACCAAACAAATCATCAGTGTTTATGATCAGTATAACCACCGCGTTTTACTGGATAAAATAGATAACTTTTTAAGTGTCGAAACAGAAACTAGAAATACCAATAAAGCCATTCAAGATATGATTACTGAACTCAAAAACACACATGATAAAAAAGTGGCACTGGATGAAGAAAATAAAAAGATCAACTTAGAAATATTAAAACTTCAAGATGAAAAAGGGTCACTTTTAAGAGAAGATGTTGAATCTTTAGTACTTCAAATGAATAAAGATAAAGAAGACGTCAAAGAAATAAAGCAAAACATCACTAAAAAAGAAGCACAACTTGAAGATAAAGAAACAAAACGTATTCAAACAACAAGTGAAAGAAAGATTAAAAAAGATGAAGTCGACATGAAAAAAGACACCATTAAAAAATCTTTTGACATTCTTGATACACTTCAAGAACAACTTCAATTTGAAGAGCACCTTGTCTTACAAATGGAGTTCATCAACAATCTTAAAGCACCCTTTAATGCAAACTACACCAATAAACGCTTAGAGAGTGAAACAGAGCTTATCAATCAAGGTCTAGAGCGTTTTAAAAAGCTCTATAAACTAGAAGCAGAGTATCAGAGTCACTTAGAACTCTTAGAAAAAACAACAGCAGAAAAAGAAACACTTGAAAGTGACCTAGATAAAGAAACGAAAAACATCAAGACACTTATAGATGCATCCATCGTTTCCTTTTATAACTGGAATAAAGAAAATGAAACACTCAAACTTGAAACAGACCAGTTGGAAGATATTGCGCTTCAACTTAAAAACTTAGAAAGCCAAGACACTTCATCACACCTCAATAACATCATTAACACCGCTTACTTAAAATACAATAGACGCTATAATCAAGAAGAAGAGAAATATGCCCATAACATCAAAGTATTCAGAGAAACAAAAGACACACTTTCAAAAGAGTTAAACCACTGGGTAAACCTAGAAGATCCAACACTCCCCATTGATGAAAGTACAGAAAAGAATCGCACACTTCTCAAAGATAAAAACATCCCACATCTCTCTTTTTATGAAATGTTAGAATTTGAAGAGACCTTAGATGAAAAACTCAAAGGTGAAATCGAAGAGAAATTAAGACGCACAAGTCTTTTAGGTGCACAAATTATCTCAAAAGATGATTTCAATAAAGTCAAAGAAGTGAATCATGAAACTTCAGACTACTACCTCATCACACATAAAGAGATCAAAGACATCACATCTTTCATCATTACACAAGACTTTATCAACCAAAACGATTGGAATATCCTTTTCAATCATTTTGGGATAGAAGACACAAAATTAAACAATATCAATACCCATACGATTTATAACGGTCTTTATAGTGTTATTACCACAACTGAAAGCCCACGCTTCATTGGTAAAAAAGCAAGAGAGAAGTATAAAGAAACTCAGATTCAAATACTGACTCAGGAAATAGAAGATGTAGATGAGTCTATCAAAGAAGTCTTAAATCAAATCCAAGTTTTAGACAATCACAAGGCAAAGCTGGAAAGAGAATATGAAAGTGTTCCTAAAGTTAACTTCATCACAGAAAAACGCCACACGATTCAAATGATACAATCCAAACTCTATGAAAAGATAAAAGACATCGAAGATAAAAGAAAAGCAGTTCAAGAGATCTTAGATAAAAAACATGAAGATCGTACCTTTATTTCAAA
>CAYSBB010000085.1:0-5198 GCA_964429205.1 uncultured Erysipelothrix sp. | reverse complement strand
TTGATAAAAAACGCCATTAAAAATAAGGCGTTTTGTTCCATCTACTAAATTAAAGAGTCTTTTATTAATCATATTCAATGCTCACTGTTTCTATCGTATCAATCCAGAAAATAAACGTTGCATACTTAACAACCATAATGATTAAAATAAAAATACGTAGTAACATTGAATCTGTAATAAATAAAGGAATACAAAGCATGAACGTCGCAAAACTCAAAATAGATATTTTCGATTTGAGTGTCATGGCACGTTTGCTCATAAGTGATGCAACATGCTTTTGATAAAGCTTTGAAGATTTAATGCTTTCATCAAGTCGTTTTGAACCCTTTAGCGCGAAGTGTGATGATATCAGGATAAAAGGCGTTGTTGGAAGAAAAGGCAAAATTGCACCTAAAATCCCCAAGCCTAAAAAACCTAATGATATCAAAATGTATATTAACTTTATTGAATTTTTCAATTTTGTCACCCATCTATAAATAAAGATTGAAACTTTTATAATCATCACAATCTTTTAAAAGTGCATTTTTAGTGGAATCCTCCACCTATTAACACCTTATTGTTAAATACAATAAGCATCATTCAATTACGTCTTCGTAATTTAATCTATTTTATCACAAATCACTACCATTGAAAACTCACGATTTTGCATGTCAAAGGGAGCCAAATATAGAAATGAAAGATAAAAATAGGATCTTTATGTTAAAATGAATATAAATTTAATCAATGAAGGAGATGACATCATGGTGAATTGGGGAATACTGGGAGCTGGTAATATTGCACATCGCTTCGCATCAAGTTTGGCGTTTGAAAAAAATAGTAAGCTGGTTGCGATTGCTCTGAGAAATGAAACAAAAGCACTAGAATTTAAAGAGAAATTTGATTTTGAGCGTTATTACCTAGACTATGAGGAACTTCTTAAAGATGACAAGATAGATTGCGTCTATATTGCACTACCTCATGGCCTTCATAAAAAGTGGGCCATCAAAGCGCTGCAACATGGAAAGGCAGTCCTATGTGAGAAACCTGTAGCATTATCAGCACTAGAAACGCAAACCATCATTGAAGTTGCTAAAGATAAACGGATTCTTTTTATGGAAGCGATGAAAAGTCGATTTGTTCCTGCTTATGTGGAAGTTAAAAAACGAATCAAAGAAGGAGTCATCGGAGACATTACACATATTGATACTGTCTTATGTAATAAAATGCCACAAGATGCACTCAAAAATTCATACCATTTAGAACCCCATCAAGGCGGTGTATTACTTGATACTGGGATTTACTGTGCAAGTTGGTTGGATGACTTTTTGGGGGAAGGATTTAGTTTGAAAGACATCCAAAGCATTATTGATCCTGTTGATATTTATGTGAATGCAGAGTTATTCAATGAAAATGGTAGTGGTAAAATAAAAATTGCTTTTGATAGAAATCTTCCCAAAGTAGCCACAATAACCGGAACACTTGGTAAGATAGAAGTCTATGATTTACACCGTAGTCAGAAATATAAACTAATAACTTTCGATGGTAAAGAAGAGAGCATTGATGTTACATATGAACATGATGACTTTTATAGTCAAATCAAACACTTTGTAGATTTATATATAAATAATAAAAAAGAAAGTGACATCATGCCGCTTTCTGCATCTCTTAACTGTGCGATCATTCTTGATACGATTCGGGATGGTTTTAGTCAATAAGTTTATTATCATAAAAAGATAAATAGGAGAAAAGTCATGATAACACTTGAAGCATATTTTGATTACTATAATGAGTATATGCTCACAGCTGAAGAAACTTTTGAATTAATTACAACAGACTCAGTGCTTGTGATTGAAGACATTTTTTTCAAAGAAAATGTAGATACAAACAACATTTACTTTAGATTGTTGGCTCAACTATTGCACTTTGAAAAAGATCCAAAAACCAATAAAGATGTGATTATCTATTTAAACTATATTATTGGATATTATGTTGGATTGTTTCTTCATCCAGCATCGGGTGATGCGCTTGGTATTCATTATCTAAAAAAAGCTATTTCATTAGAATCAAGTGAAGACAAGATTAAATTATATGAAACTATCATTGATATGATTCTCGAAATTCTTTAAACCCATGAGCTTATAAAACGCACGTAAGTGCGTTTTATTTATGTCTATAATTAATTCGGTTTTTCCTCAAGTTTTCCGTCAATGATTTCAAAGATTCTATCGCACTGTTCTAACATTCGTGTATCGTGGGTTACCATGACAACGGTTGTATTCATTGTTTGGGTGATTTCTTTTAGCATAGCGACGACATCAAATGATTTATCAGTATCTAAACTTGCGGTAGGTTCATCTGCTAAAACTATATCGGGTTTAAGAATTAAGCTTAATGCGATTGCGACGCGTTGTCTTTCACCACCTGATATTTCATCAGGATACTTGTGTTTTAAATTGGAAATTCCTAACTTACTCAGTAAATCTGCATATAACGTTTTATCTTTCAATTTACTTTTTTTAAGTTTTAATAGAAACTGTTCTTCGACGGTTAAATACGGAATTAAATTAGAGCCTTGTAGCACAAATCCTAGATTATTAAATCGTATTTCAGATCTTCTTTTCTCTGATACGGTATATAAATTCGTACCATCAAGTTCAATGGTACCCTCACTTGGTCTTTGAAGTGCCCCCATAATCGTTAGGAGTGTTGATTTCCCTGATCCACTTGGACCTACAATGGCAGCGAAAGTTCCTTTTTCAAGTTCTAAACTGATATTATCAACCGCAAGTATACTTGATTTACCATCTTCAAATTTCTTTGTTACGTTTTCTATTTTAAGCATATGTCACACCTCCTATAAA
The DNA here is from genome assembly GCA_964429205.1 of uncultured Erysipelothrix sp. Taxonomy (GTDB): domain Bacteria; phylum Bacillota_I; class Bacilli_A; order Erysipelotrichales; family Erysipelotrichaceae; genus Erysipelothrix. The sequence goes on along the minus strand of CAYSBB010000085.1, from coordinate 2,358 downwards.
GCTTCTAATGGATCTATTCTTAAGACTGATAAACCTGAAAATATTGCTCCGATTAATGATGCGAGCAAAATAAATAATGATACCATGATTATTAACTTAATATTTAATAGTACTGGAACACTAGGTGGTAAAAAATGTATGGTGAGTTGGTTTAATCCAAAACTGATACATAAACCAAATGAGATTATTGCAATGATTTGTATCATGATTGACGAAATAATTGTCAAGTTTTGATAGCCTTGTATTTTTAAAACCGCAAAGATGGACTTTTTTTGCATTGTGAGAATATACATGAAGATCCCCATTATGATGGCAACAATTGCTGAGAGCGAACCAATCATCAAACCAAAAGTTAATATTTGAGGTTTGTAACCTGGAAGCGCATCAATTAACGTGTTCATATCAACATATACTAATTCATCATTAATGTCTGACAAATTTAATTTTGACTCATCTTTCACTAATACAAGTGATATTCTTTCTGGCATGTTTGGTGTTGCACTTGTGTTGGCATCTTGTTGTGTTGAAGAAGTATCATAATTCAACATGAGATTTGATATCATAGCTCTATTTCCATACACAACAGGTACAGTATTATAATTTGAATTTTCAGTAAACCCTTTAATGGTAAATTCTCTTTTTGTATCAGATAGTTTTAAGATATCCCCCACTTTAACATCATATTTTTCTTTGATGTTATGGCTGATAAGTATTTCAAAATCATCCGTGGCATGACTTCCTTCAATAATTTTAGGAACAATGGTAGCATTTTCATCTTCGAACCCCATGAACACAAGCGATGTACTTTCACTTCCATTCACTGTTGCAGTCGCATTACTAATAGAAACAAACTCAATATTGTCATCTATTAAATATTTTACTTTATCAACATCTATCGTGGATGCATATAAATTCTTGTTGGAAGATTCAGTAATAATGACTCCATCTGCATGCCAGTGGTCAAGTGCCGTTCGATTCAATTGTGATAGGCCGAAGGCTAAACTTGATAAAAAGTAAACCAGAAAGGATATTAATACGACCACTGAAAGGATCATACCAAATCTTAACTTTTCTTTTTTTAATTCTTTGAATGCTAAAAACATATTATCGCTCCTTAAAATAGTAACTGTTTTGTAAGTACTCCACTCTATATTTACTTGAGAGTTTTTTTAAATGTCGATACATCGCATCAATGCTTTGATTTTCAAGTAGTCTAAGGTAGGTTTCTTTTTCTTTTTCCGTCGCAAATCTTTTAAAGTAACCCCAAACGTGTGAGAATGTGTTTGCTTCAGCTTTTTCGTTTATATCAAGATCGCTCAAATCATCTATAATTTTATAAAATGAACGAACATCGACCTTACCATTATTTCTAAACATGAAACGTAAATCGTTGTATGCCTTTTGAGACTTAGACATGACATAATATTTATAGCGAGCCCATTCTTGCTCCAAAACCGTTTGAGATGGATTAAAATATTGGTTCACTTTCATAAATGATCGGTTTTTATCTTTAACCTCTAACATAATATCAACATTAGCTGAGTAATATATTTCATGATAATCTTTTATAAATTTTCCTAAGTCAATGGTATCTGAGTGTGCACCAATTCTTTTTCCTTGTGCTTGTTGACTATAATGAAACTTTGGTTTTTCACCATGCCAAGTCTCTAAAACTTTGTTTATGATTATTTGTATTGGTTCATTTTCAAGGGATGGATTGATTTCATGATGTAAATTATCAAAGACGACTGGCACCTTAGTTTTTGATGATATCCACAGGACATCTGCAACTGTGAATAACCTATCATCATTCTCAATAACCAAATGTGCTTTAATTTCATCACTAAGGCGATTTAAATATACATCAACAAATCGATTCATGGCATCTTCTTTATTACCATAAACACCGCCCACATGAAGAATAATCTTAGAATTATTTTGAGGCGATAGAAGTTGAATTAATTTCGCATGATACTTTAAGTCTAATATTGCATTTTCTACGACTTCTTTATTTGGTGAATTAAGCACCGTATATTGTCCGGGATGTACAGAAATACGAATTTCATTGGCTTCTATTTTATTTTTCAAGTGTGAAAAAACATCTTTAAATGTATCTTCCCAATTTAAAGTGTTTAATTCACTGGATCCAAATGGTATTAATGATGAAGATACCCTGAACATTTTGTTATTGTTTTTAATGTTATAATCAATTGTATTTTCTAATACTTTTAAATTGTGTTGTATTAAATGATATAAATTATCGTTGTTAATGTTTTCTTTTCTACATGTTTTATATTTCTGTGGTTCAACATCAATATTCATTGATGCATACCCTATATTTGGTTTATATTCTTCCAT
>CAYSBB010000084.1:0-5264 GCA_964429205.1 uncultured Erysipelothrix sp. | reverse complement strand
ATGACGGGGATATGGATAATTGTGACTGAGATGGGCCCAATCGCAATAAATCCCAAGTTTGGCCATAAGCCAAGCATAAACACAATCCCCATAAATAATGCTGTAAATACTAAATCTTTAGTTTTCATAAAATCACCTATTCTTTAACCATTGTTAATTGAATTCTTTCTTTCTGTAGATCTACTTCTAAAATCCACACCTTCACAATATCACCCACAGACACTACATCAGTTGGGTGTTTCACAAAGTCACGGCTCAACTTTGAAATATGAACCAAACCATCTTGTTTCACACCGATATCCACAAATGCCCCAAAGTCCACTACATTACGCACTGTTCCTTGAAGTTCCATACCAGGTTTTAAATCTTCCATTGATAGCACATCTGATCTGAGTAGTGGTGCACTGAGTGCTTCTCTAAAGTCACGCCCTGGTTTTTTGAGAGCTTCTAAAATATCTAAGTACGTTTCTTTACCCACATTAAACTTCTCATAGTCAAGGTTGTGACCTTCTAATTTATCTTCAATCCCTTTTTGACCCAAGTCTTCTTTAGTGATCCCAAAGGCTTTAAGGATTTCAGAAGTTACGCTGAAACTTTCAGGGTGAATCCCTGTATTATCTAAAATGTTTGTGCCATCTGGAATTCTTAAAAATCCAACAGACTGCTCAAAAGCTTTGGGTCCAAGTCTTGGCACATTTTTAATTTCTTCACGGGTTTTAAAGATTCCATTTTCTTCACGATAGGTCACAATGTTTTGTGCTGTTACTTTTGTGAGACCTGATACGTGTTCTAAGAGCTGTGGTGAAGCAGTATTTAAATTTACACCAACTTGGTTTACAGCGGTCTCTACCACAAATCCGAGTGTCTCTGTTAAGTGTTTTTGAGAAACATCATGTTGGTACTGGCCCACACCGACGGCTTTTGGATCAATTTTCACAAGTTCTGCCAATGGATCTTGAACACGTCTTGCGATCGAAATGGCACTACGCTCTTCAACTTCAAGTTTTGGAAATTCTTTACGGGCAACATCAGATGCTGAATACACCGATGCCCCTGCTTCATTTACAATCAGATAATATACCGTGTCTTGAATTTGTTTTAGGGCCTTTGCCACAAAGCTTTCTGATTCACGACTTGCGGTACCATTACCAATCGCAACCATTTCAACCTTATGTTTTTGAATGAGTTTTAAAAATGCAGGTAAGGCTTCTTTACGTTTTATTTCAGACGCGGGTTTATGAGGATATATTACGGCAATATCTAAAACTTTACCAGTCTTATCCACCACTGCCAGTTTACACCCTGTTCTATATGCTGGGTCAAAACCCATCACAACCTTATCTTTTAAGGGTGCTTGAAGTAATAAGTTTCTTAAGTTTTCCCCAAAGACATGAATGGCTTGAGCTTCTGCTTTTTCACTGAGTTCATTACGGAGTTCTCTTTCAATGGCTGGCGCAATAAAGCGTTTATAGGCATCTTCAAAAGCTTTCATAATGTAAGGTGTCGCAATACTTTGGTATTTATTTCCAATAATTGATTTACCCAAATACGCAAAGATGGGTTTTTCATCAACCACAAGATTTACCTTAATCACGTCTTCCTTTTCTGCACGATTTAAGGCAAGGGCTCTGTGGCTTGCGAGTTTTCGAATCGGTTCAGAAAACTCATAATACATTTCATAAATTTTACGCTCATCATTTTCTGCCTTTTTTAGACTTGATGAGATCACGCCATTTCTAAAGGTATAGCTTCTGATGAAATTACGAAAACTCGCATTATCAGAAACAGTTTCAGCCATGATTTCATGGGCACCTTCAAGTGCATCTTCAACAGTTTGGATTTCTTCATTGAGATATTTTTCAGCTTCCTTTAAAACATCCCCTTCAAAGGGTAAGTCTAATAAGAAAAGGGCCAAAGGTTCCAAACCATTCTCTTTCGCAATGGTTGCTTTGGTACGACGTTTTTGACGGTAGGGTCTGTATAAGTCTTCTACTTCTGTCAGCGTTTTTGCGTTTAAGATTTCCTGATGTAATTCATCCGTCAGTTTGTCTTGTTCATCAATCAAACGCACGACTTCTTCTTTACGGGTACTTAAGTTGAGTAAGTATTGGTAACGATCTTGAATGGTTTTAATTTCTACTTCATCAAGACTGCCTGTCATTTCTTTTCGATATCTTGCCACAAAGGGAATGGTATTTCCTTCTTCGAGTAATGCAAGGGTTGTTTCTATTTGTTTGAGCGAAAAAGAATTGAGCTCTTTTTGTAAGGATTCAATGATTTTATTTTTCATAAAAGACCTTCACTTTCTATTAGTATTTTACCATAAAAAAAGGTTGTTTTCACAAACAACCTTTGACTTAAACTGTTTCAGTTACTTCATCGTAACGTGATGCATAATCACTCAGTAAACCCTCATAGATCACCTCAAAGCGATCATCTTGACCAAAGTCATAAGGTTTTACCATATGTGGTGGAATGTCCCAAATATTTAAATTTGATTTATACAGAACATCTGCCACAAACTCACTACAGAAGTAAGCATGTTTTCTAGGCACCCTTTTATTAAAGGCAGCCCCAATTAAACCAATGAAATTGTATTGGTATTGATCCATGTGCGCAACGAAAAAGTCAATTTGTTCATTGAGAAGTCGATACTCTTCTTCTGAGACTTCAAATTTTAAAAGCATACAAGTGGTATCTTTAAACTTCTTAAATGTACCGCTGTAAATACTTTCCTTCACAAACCCTCCTAAAAAAGGATTGTTTGGATGACGACGTCCAAAACTATAAAGTGTTTCAAGTTCTTCTTCAAATGCAATTGAGACATGATTATATGGTTCTTCTGTGACAGTTTTAATCATACGGGTCAATACGGAGCCTGTATCTGTCAATAAAATATAAACATTTTTCATCTTCATACCTTCTTCAATTAATTGTACTACAATAATAGTACAGTTTAACCTAAAAGTAAAGCCTATGATAGACCAAGTATGGTACCATCATTCATTAAATCCATACCTTCTGCCGCAGGTTTTTTAGGAAGACCAGGCATGGTCATGATATTACCAGCATAACACACCACAAATCCAGCCCCATTGGAAAGGCGGACATCTTGAATATTCAGCGTAAATCCACTGGGTGCCCCCAACTTTTTAGGGTCATGGGAAAATGAATACTGTGTCTTGGCCATACAAACTGAGAAGTCTTGATCCATCGCTTCAAAGCGTGCAAGTTTCTCTAGTGCTTTTTCACTAAAATGAACGTCTTTTGCGCCATAAGTTTTAACCGCAATCATTTCAACTTTTTCTTTTAAACCAATGTTTTCTGGATATAAGAATTTAAAGTCTTTTGGTTTTGAACATGCTTCAATCACCGCTTCTGCAAGTTTAATGCCACCTGTAGACCCATGCGAAAAGACATCAGATCTCACAACTTCAACACCTTTTTCTTCACCCCAAGCTTTTAAAAAATTAAATTCATTTTCAGTATCACTTGGAAAAGCGTTGATGGTAATCACAACAGGTACACCATATTGTTTTAAATTTTCAAAATGACGTTCTAAATTGGGCAAGCCTTTTTCTAAGGTTTCAAGACTTTCTTCATTTAAATCTAACAATTTTTGGCCACCATTATATTTTAATGCACGAATCGTAGCGACTAAAACGATGGCATCAGGTTCAATGTTACCTTTACGACATTTAATATTTAAAAACTTCTCTGCCCCAAGATCTGCCCCAAAGCCTGCTTCAGTAATTGTATAATCACAAAGTGCCATTGAAGTTTTTGTGGCAATCAGTGAATTACACCCATGCGCAATATTCGCAAAAGGGCCACCATGAATGATGGCTGGTGTGTTTTCTAAAGTTTGTACCAGATTGGGTTTAATCGCATCTTTTAAAAGTAAAGCCATGGCGCCTACTGCTTTTAAGTCTTTCGCAAATACAGGTTTTTCATCAAAAGTATAAGCGACTAAGATATTTCCCAGTCTTTCTTTTAAATCATCCAAATCTTCCGCAAGACATAAAATCGCCATAATCTCACTGGCAACGGTAATATCAAAGCCCGATTCATGGGGAATGCTTTTAGATAAACCAACATCTCCAACAGTGATGCTTCTTAAAGCACGATCATTCATATCCATCACACGCTTAAAATGAATGTGATCAGGATCAATCTTAAGTTCATTACCATGAAAAATATGATTATCAATCATGGCACTGAGTAAATTATGCGCTGAAGTAATCGCATGGAAGTCTCCTGTGAAGTGTAGATTAATATCATCCATGGGGACAACTTGAGCATATCCGCCCCCTGTTGCGCCACCTTTCATCCCAAAACAAGGGCCCAGTGAAGGCTCTCTTAAACAAGAAATGGAAGATTTCCCCAATTTGTTTAAAGCCATGCTTAAACCAATGTTGGTGGTCGTCTTCCCTTCTCCAGCTGGGGTTGGATTGATCGCACTGACCAATACCAACTTCCCGATTCTTGTATTTTCTATTTTATCTCGATTAAGTTTCGCTTTTGTTTCACCAAAAAGTTCCAGCGCATCATCTTCCAGATTAAGTCTTTGCGCGATTTTAGTGATCTTCTCCAATTTTGCGTTTTGAGCGATTTGAATATCCTTTTTCATGTAGTACCCCTTGTATATCCTTTTGGATTAAAATAAATAATATCACAAATCTTAAAACATTATTCACAAGTATTCCTGGTAAACGTAATTGTAATCTGAGTATAAATGGTGTTTTTGTGATGATGGAAAGCCACAACGTATTCATCAACACATCCACAAGTAATGTATTCACAAGTAAGATGATACCGCCTCTTAGATATTGTTTCTTACCTAAGATCACATACCCAAAGATAAAGCCACTGACTGCTGCAGAAAGTGTAAATCCTGGAAAAAAACCACCAATGGGTGGAAACAAGATCGCTCCAACCAAATCACCAATTGCGGCTGAGATTAAACCAAAGACTGGCCCAAACATATTTCCCGCAAAGGCATAAACCACAAACGATAAACTGATACGCGTTGTGTTTGAGGGCATCAAACTGACAAGTCGCGTCAATACAATCTCTAAAGCGATAAACATCGCCATATAAACGAGCTTTCTAGTATGCTTCATTTTATTCCTTCTTTCCTGATTACAAGACAAGGAAAAGACATAAACAACGGATGCAACAGCACATCGCACTTTAGCTTCGTCAAATGGCAACTTCCCATCCATTTGCACTTAACGCATGCTGTCTACTTTGCTTGTAACACA
>CAYSBB010000083.1:3526-5331 GCA_964429205.1 uncultured Erysipelothrix sp. | reverse complement strand
GGTTCACCCTACTTCCCTAAAGGGTTTAATCTTATCAAAAGGCTACTGGTGATTCCCAAAAAATTATCACCCCATAAACCAGCACAGAAAATTGCGGACATGACCAATGATGCCTTTATGAAAGATATTGAAGATAAAAGAACTGATCTTGATTGGCTCAGTTTTGATTCAAAAAATGTAGATAACTTTATCAATGACCCACTCTGTAATTTCCCGTTTACCTACGCTGGTTATTATGATTTATTTAAACTTATGGAAGCGGTCTATCAAAAACCTTGGCACAAACCCACAAAAGACATTCCAGTCTTATTCTTAATTGGAAAATATGACCCTTGTCCTGATTTTAAACGGGGCGGCTATGATGCAGCGCTTAATAAACTTAAGCATGAAGGGTATGTAAATATTGAGCCCATTATCTATGAACATTCACGTCATGAGTTACTTCAAGATGTAGAAAAAGAAAAAGTCACAGATGATATTTTACATTTCATCCATGACCTAAGCGCTTAGGCGCTTTTTATTTTCATTATTCATCATCTTTTTGTTTCATCACCAAATTCTTAAATGAGTAATCCGCAAAAATCTTTCCCGCAAAAGCTAAAGTTGCAGCCTTTAATGGAATGGCCAAGACATCTTCACGGTGTTCTTTAAATTGACGTTTACTGCCATAGATTTCACCCAGTGTAAAACGCATGCTCTCTTCAACATAATCAATAAACATATTGTAGCCATCCTCTACCCCATAAGTACTCAAGATGACTTCAGATCCTTTTGTGATGTACTGAATGTTCATGATTTGTTTGAGGATAGTAATTGCGATGATGTACACCATATGTTCTTTGTCGTAACGCTTTTTAATGGGCGCAGGGACAGCTTTTTGTTTAACGTAGTTATTAATCATGGCCTGTGTTAAAATGCTCTCATCAAACGCAAATAACGTGCCCAACGCATCATTGATATATTCTAAGATTTGGTCCAAATATAAGGGAATGTTACTGAGGTCTTCGTACCTTGGTAGACGCAAGGTCTCAATGTCTTTTAACCATTTTTCATATGCTTCCATGTTATCACCTAGTTTCTACATCTAGGTTATCACATGTACCAGATTACATCAATCAAAAAAAGCCAAGGTTAAGTTTGGCTTTTCGTTTTAAAATCACACGTATTCTCATGGTCATCAACCATGCCAATCGCATGTAAATATGAATAGATAATGGTGGGTCCTACAAATTTAAAACCCATCTTTTTTAAATCATTTGAAATCTTTGTGGACAAGTCACTGGAAGAAGCGACATCTTCATAATTTTTAACATCATTCACAATCTGTTTATGATCTGTATAAGACCAGATAAAATCAGAAAGTGTCGGTTTCATTTCAGAAACAATTTTTGCATTGTTAAAGATCGCATTGATTTTGAGTTTGTTGCGAATGATGCCAGTATTTTCGAAGAGTGCTTCTTTTTCTAAGTCATCCATCTTTAAAATTTTATCAACTTCAAAGTTATGAAATGCTTTTCGATAGTTTTCTCTTTTTTCTAAAATGGTACGCCAACTTAAGCCAGCTTGCATCATTTCTAAAACAAGCATCTCAAACATGTAGCGATTATCTTTTGATACAGTTCCCCACTCTTCATCATGATATTTAATCTCTAAATCCGTTTTAGGCCAAGCACATCGTTTCATTAGAGTAAATCAATCTTGCCTTTACAAGCATCAATGGTTTCATCATCCCACATCGAAACTTGAACTTCTCCAATATGGGCTTTTCCAAGCAGTAACATACACAGTCTACTTTGACCAATCCC
>CAYSBB010000083.1:0-3426 GCA_964429205.1 uncultured Erysipelothrix sp. | reverse complement strand
ACAATTTGTTGGACTGTTTCTTTGAGATAGGTTTCTGTACGCATGCTTTCATCAATAACACGTTCCCAATCCCATTGGTCTACATAAAGTGAGTGGGTGTTGTCTAAAACTTCATCACGTCTGATGGCATTCATGTCTGTATAAAGACCATTTCCTACTCTAAAGTCGTATTGGTCTAATGCCATACGTTTCCATTTCGCAAGTGAGTGGACAACTTCACCATCAAATTGTAGTGATGGTGCATCGAATGAAACAGCACGTTCTGTACCACTTAAATCATCATTTAATCCACTATTAGCCGCCACAAATAAAGGCGCAGAAACACGCTTTAATTTTAAACTGCCTGTTAAGGCTTCTTCAAACCATCTTTTAATAAATCCGATGGCCGTTTGTGTATCATAAATACTCAAACTTGACTGATAGTCTTTGGGTACAATTGTCTTTTTCATCTTCAGGGCTCCTTTTAATTTGTATTATCATATCATATATCTCTTAAATAAAAAAAACTTTAGAATAAATCTAAAGTTAAACAACCAATTGTTGGTTAATATCTTTGTTTTCAGAGATGACAAGCACAATGTCTTCTCGTTCAAAGGCATAGTTAGGATCAAGCTGTGCTTGATAGCGATGGGTCTTGCTGGGTTTGATCGCAATGATGTTATAACCATACTTATTTCGAACATCAAGTTCTAATATGGTATGACCAATCCAATCATCTAAGACGTTGAGTTCTAAAATGTGGTTTTCTTCATCCAGTTCTAAGAAGTCCACAATGCTGGCATTGGCCAGTTCATGTCCCAAACGAAGTCCCATTTCTTTTTCAGGTAAGATAACGCGCGTGGCCCCTACTTTTAATAAAACTTCTTTGTATGTTTCATTTTTTGTTTTCACAATAACTTCTTTAATTCCAAGTTTTTTAAGATTCATGATGCCTAAAATGGTATTTTCAAGACGTTCTCCAGCCGCAATGACGGCCACATCCGCATCTGAAACGCCCACTTCTTGAAGTTGATCAATTTTAGTAAAGTCAGCTTGAACTGGCATTTCTACATCGTCCATCACTTCTTCAACATGTTCCATCAGTAAATCCACCGCAATGACATCCACACCATTTTTAGCGAGTGATTTTGCGAGTGCACTTCCAAATAGTCCTAAACCCAATACTGCAACTGTTTTTTTCATAATTTCACCTAACCTATTAAGACACTACCTTCAGGATAGTGAATTTTAGACTCTCTATCTGTAGAGCCCATTGATAGAATCACTGTAAGTGTACCAACACGTCCCATAAACATCAAGATGATTAATAAGAATTTTCCAAACCAATTTAAATAAGGCGTAATTCCCATGGATAATCCAACTGTTCCAAAACAGGAGAACACTTCCACAAGCACTGCCTCAAAGCCAAATTCAGCAGGGAAACTTTGTGTTAAGAATAATAAGAGAATCATCGCAGTGATGATAAAGATTCCCAAGACAAGTAAAATCACCGCTTTTTGAACACGATCATTTGAAATGGATCGTTTTTGGAAATTCGGTTGTTCTTTTTTAAAACTTGAGACAAGCGCAATCATTAACACGCTCAGTGTCGTAATTTTAAAACCACCAGCAGTAGAACCAGATGATCCACCAATAAACATTAAGACTAAGGTAATAAAGATACCACTCATTGATACAAAGCGATAATCAACTGAAGCATATCCAGCCGTACGGGGTGTTACCACCATAAATAAGATGTTCATAATTTGATCTTTTAATGGTAAGTGTGCAAATGTCCCATGTTTCAATTCAGAAATCATAAATAATATAAAGCTAACAAACATGATAATGCCACTTGCTATGAGTACCATTCTTGTGTGTAACAGTAATTTTTTATTTTTACGATATGTAAAGAGATCGCGCCATACAATAAAGCCAAGACCACCAATCACAATCAAAATCATGATGATACTTAAAATATAAGTATCTTGTTGGAAGCCTATAAGGCTGTCTCCAAATAAATCAAAGCCCGCATTACAAAATGCGGAGATGGCATGGAATATGGAGAAATAAATCCCTTTAATCCATCCAAACATCGGGATGAATCTAAATGATAAGAATAAAGCTCCCAAACCTTGAATGATAAATGAAAAACGTAAAACATAACCGACAAGACTTCTGGCTTCTGAAATATCTTCAATATTTAAAGATTCTTGAATGATTTTCTTTTCTTTTAAACTGATTCTTTTACCCATAAAATAAAAAAACAAAACTAGGACTGTCATAAAACCCAAACCACCAATTTCAATTAAAGTGATGATGATGGTTTTACCAACATAACTCCAGTGTTCAGCTGTATTGAGTGTAATTTGTCCCGTCACAAAAAGGCCAGAAGCAGCAGTAAAAAACGCATCCCAAAAATTGGTAAAGGTACCACTTTGGGATGCGATTGGTAGGGTGAGGAGTGTGCCGCCAATAAGCAGCACACTCAAGAAACCCAAGACCAATATTTGAGGTATCGTACGTTTTTGTAAGAATTTTTGCATTATTCTAAATTCAACCTCGCAAGAGCACGTTTCAGTGCTTGTTCTTGTTTTTGCATTTCAATCATATCTTTTTCATCTTGTAGTGCACGTTTTGCGCGATCATATGCGCGTTTTGCACGGATGAAATCAATTTCGTCTTCATTTTCAAAAGTAGACACGATGAGTGCTGCTTGGTTATCTTTGAAATGAAAGACGCCTTCACTCACCGCAAAGCGTTCTTTGCCGCTTTCAGTGTGAATTACCACAACACCAATCTCAACTTCTACGTATACTTCCATATGGCGCGCCAAAATTGTTCTGATACCATCAGAAGTTGGAAGTGTAATGGATTTGATATGATGGGGACTCATTTTCCCATATTGTGATAAAACGACTAAATCAAACATCGCTTGAAGCCTCAAAAGCTGTGATGACCTCATCAATGGTTGCTTTAAATAAGAACATTGTTTCAGGAATATGGTCGACATCACCATTTAAAATGGCACCAAAGCTTCTTACTGTATCTTTCATGGATACATACTGTCCTTTAATACCAGAGAAAGTCTCCGCAACGTTAAAGGGTTGTGATAAGAAGTTACGGATTTTACGTGCACGACTGACGACGAGTTTATCTTCATCAGATAACTCTTCCATACCTAAAATCGCAATGATATCTTGAAGTTCATTATATTGTTGAAGTGTTGTTTGAACACCACGTGCAACACGCACATGCTCTTTTCCAACAATATCTTCACTGAGTAGTGTTGAACTTGATTCAAGAGGATCAACAGCAGGATAAATACCAAGGGCTGCAATATTACGATCTAAAACAGTACGTGCATCAAGGTGTGTAAAAGCAATCGATGCTGCAGGGTCCGTTAAGTCATCCGCAGGCACATAAACTGCCTGTACAGATGTGATT
>CAYSBB010000082.1:0-5405 GCA_964429205.1 uncultured Erysipelothrix sp. | reverse complement strand
GATTCAAATTGGTCCCAGAATTTATCAATTAAAGGACGACAGACGTCTTCCTTTTGAAGGGGTCCAAATGGGTTTGCGAAGAATGAGTATGTAAGGCCCATTTCATGGGTTGTTCCTTTTGCCATACGTTTTCCTTCAATAAAGGTATCTTTACCTTCATCTGCGGATCTAAAGAGTTGTACACCAATCTTTGCATCATAGTTATTCGCATAAAGGAAGTAATCCACTTTATGGTCACTTTGAACGGTATCAAAGTCTGTGACAGGGATAATAACACGTGCGTTGGTTGTGGACTCAGGGTTCATAAAGATACTGCGGTCCATCGCTTGATAAGGCAGTGCACGATCAAGATCATCAAGTCTTACAAAGGCACCAATTTCTGTACCTTGAGCAACAACTTCATTATCTTCTGTAAGTCTGAAAGCACCCATATCATCAAAGATAACATCAATGCGGTCAATTTCTGTGCCACCAACGTTGGTGATTTCTTCAATAATTTCTGATTTACCAGCACCTGAATCACCCATAAAGACGACACCTTTGTTCGTACCATCTCTAAAGAGAATATTGACCATGGCACCATGGATGGGTAAGTTTCCTTTTTCCATCATGGATACGTTGTATGCGGTAAGCATGATTTTCTTCATGTAACCAAAGTATTCAATTTTTGGTTGGTAAGAGATTTTTGCGACAACGACTTCATTTTCTGTATCGTTATAGAAAACCATGTCTTCTTTTCCATCTTTAACACCAAAGGCAACTAAGATGTCTGGTTTTCTTGCGGCAATGTCTTCTGTGGTTGCGGGCTCAAACAGGTTTGCGAGTGAAATTCCAGAGAAGACAAAGTCTTTGTGGAAATATACATAGGCAAGTTGTGTCCCCATTTTTGCGGGGTAGCAATAGAAGTTGTTGTTGTCGATTTCAAAATCTTTGATTGGATTTTCAAATACTTCTTCAAAGTGCCCTTCACGTTTGTTTGTTTTTGGATGTAAGAGTAGGGGTGAGTGAAGTAAGACTGAGTCAATAAACATCATCTCATCGAGGTTGTTATAAGCTTCAGGAATAATGTGGTCTTTTTTACGCAGTGTAATGGCCGCATTGGTACCCGCTCTTAATTGGCGGTAAATTTTATTTTTACGTCCCTGTACCTTTTCTTGTAAGTTACGATAAAAAGAAAGGATCACACGGTTGAACTCTGTATCTTTATCCACAAAGTTCACAAGTTCAGATGTAGATTTTCTTCCTAAGTAAATGACACTACAACGTTGATATTCACGCCAGTACTCATAAACGTCTTCAATAATTTGTTGGACAAATTTAACGTCATTCATTAAAGGGTGTTTGACTTCATCAAGATTGTATACATGCAGTTGTCTAGTGAGGTCTAACAGTTCTTCTGTTAAATCACAATCAGGACAGAATTTCTTTAAGCGTCGTACGGTTTGTTTATTTGCATCGTTTAAAAATGCAGTAATCAGTTTTCTAAATGAGTTTGAGTTAAGGATACTCACATTGCGTGTTGGAAACCCTTCATTGTAGTTAATGACGGCTGTGTTTCCATGTAAATATAGTGTTTCTATCATAATGGCCTCCTAAGTTACCTAGGGTAAATTATACCATAAGCAAATTGAAAATAAAGACGAAAATGTAAATAAACTGTGTTAATTTTCACGTTTTCATTAATTTTCAGAAGGTTTTTCAATCCGTATGCTAATTTCAGTCAAAAATTCACGGGGACTGGTCGCCATGATTTCATTACGGATGGTCATTTCATAAAATGAACCCGTAAGTGTTAGATTGTGTTTGTGTGCATACTGTACCATTTTCTCATAAGACGTTTGGATATCATCGAAATCACCATAATGAATATAAACCAAATAGTCGCCACTTTGTTTAATGTGGTTACTGGATAAAGTATCTTCAAACAGTGTTTTCACAAAGTGATGGCTGTAGTGTCTTTTACGTGATTTTAAATAATCTTGATAATCAACCATAATCCCCACATAGTTACTGAACTCGATTTCATTATTTTGCGTAAACTTTGCGTATTCTTTAACGAAGCCTTCAAATGAAACTTTTTCAATCTCTTCACCTATAAAAAGATATTCATCTTCCTTATGGGAAACGAAACAGGTTTCAATCGGGTTATTTGTGGCATCGATCAGTTCAAGTGTATAATTGATATAGTCTTGAGCTTGCGTGAGCTTTTTGATGTCTTCTTTTATACTGTGTGCTTGTTTTTCTAAAACCAGTTTTAAAGCATCGGGTGATCTTTGATTCAAAAATAATTGAATCTCTTTTAAAGGCATCCCCAAATTCTTTAGAAACCTGATTACATTAAAAGAATAGTACTGTGTATAGTTGTAATAACGATAGCCTGTTTCTTCATCTACGATTTCTGGTTTAAACAAGTTAATCTCATCATAATAGAACAAAACATGCTTGGGCGTATTCACCAATTTCGCAAAAGCCCCTGTTTTTAATCTTTCTTCCATATTAAGCTCCTTTCGCTTGACTATAAAGTAACCTTATAGTTTATGATATCATAGTTAAAAATTAATAGAAGGGAAGACACAATGAAACTTATTATTAAATATATAAAAAAACAAAAATTCCTCTTCTTCTTAAATCTCATCGCCATCCTTTCTTTTGTGATTGTGGAACTAGGTATCCCTACAATCACAGGAATCATGATTGATAAAGGGATTGTTCAGGAAGACATGGAACTTTTAATGCAGATGGGCATGGCTCTTTTTGCGCTTGCAATTTTTGGTGGTCTTGGTAGCATTCTTTCAGGTTATACATCATCCCGTATGGCAACCAACATGACCCTCGCAATCAGACGTGACATGTTTGAAAAATCGCAAGAACTCTCACACACAGAATACAACGAACTGGGTGTATCATCCATGATTACCCGTGTGACCAATGATGTGTATCAGCTTCAATTGTTTACACAGATGCTTCTAAGAATGGGACTCATCACCCCCATCATGATCGCATCCAGTTTTTTCTTAATCTTTAGATCAAACTTACAGCTTGCCATGATTAACTTACTCTCAGTACCCTTTATTCTCTTAACGGTGTACATCATTGGTAAGAAATCAAACATGCTTTCTAAAGTCCAACAAACTAACCTCGATACCTTAAACCGTATTACCCGTGAAAATATCACAGGGGTACGCGTCATCCGTGCGTTTAGACAAGATGAAAATGAAACAGAACGCTTTGGAGAGATTAATAAGGAATATGCAGGAATTTCTAAAGGATTATTCAGACTGATTTCTCGTACTGAACCTTTATTTTTCTTCATCTTACATATGATTGTCCTTGTGGTCTTTTATGTCGCAAGTGGCATGATTGATATGGGACACTTACAAGTGGGATCTTTAGTGGCATTCTTAGAATACCAATTCCATGGTTTATTCTCACTCATGCTTTTCTCATTTGTCTTTATCATGTATCCACGTGCAGCCGTCAGTGCTGCAAGGATTGAAGAGTTCTTATATAAAGATCCTTTAATTAAAAATCCTAAAGACGGCATATCTGTGGTAGAAGGCGAAGTTACTTTAGAGTTTAAGAACGTCACCTTTAACTATCCCGATTCAGAAGCGAATGTCTTAACGGATATTGACTTTAGCGCAAAAGCTGGAGAAACTGTGGCCTTTATTGGATCAACTGGGAGTGGTAAAAGTACCCTTATCAACCTTATGGTTCGTTTTTACGATGTCACGCGTGGTGAAATCTTACTCAATGGTGTCGACATTCGTAAGTATGATCTTTATGCCCTTCGTGATCACTTTGGATTTATCCCACAAAAAGCAAACCTTTTCAGTGGTACCATTTCCGACAACATCCGTTATGGTAAAAAAGAAGCCATTATGGATGAAATTGTGGAAAGTGCAGAAGTAGCTTCCGCAAAAGAATTCATTGAAAGTCGACCAGAAAAATATGAAGAGTGGCTTTCAGAAGGCGGCTCAAACCTTTCTGGTGGACAAAAACAAAGGATGAGTATTGCGCGCGCTTTAGTCAGAAAACCAGAAATCTATGTCTTTGATGATAGTTTCTCAGCTTTAGACTATAAGACTGATGCAACCATTCGAAAAAACTTAAAACGACAAATACAAAACTCAATTGTCTTTGTGGTGGCCCAAAGAATCAGTTCCATTGTGGAAGCTGATAAAATCATTGTCTTAAATGAAGGACAAATGGTGGGTATGGGACGTCACCAAGAATTGATGAAGACCTGCCAGATTTATCAAGAAATCGCAGCGTCACAATTTAGTGAAGAGGAGATGGCTTTATATGATGAATAGTTTAAAAAGATTATGGCAATATTTAAAGCCATATAAAAAACAACTCTTGATCTCTGTCATTCTTTTATTCATTACCGTCAGCATGGTTGCTTTAGCACCTTTAGTTGAAGGGTTTGTGACAACACAACTCTTAAGTGATGTCTCAGATATGAAAAAAGGCATTCTAAGTGGGATTCAATTTGATAAAATCATTCGTTTGATGATCATTCTTTTTGTGATTTATGTGATTAACACATCCACAAGACTCACTTTGCAATACCTTTTATCCGATGCCATTCAAAATGCAACCTATGATTTAAGACTTGATGTTAAAAAGAAAATGAGTCGCATTCCAATTGCTTATTATGATAAACATACGGTAGGGGATTTAATGAGCCGCGTGTCAACGGATGTTGAGGTTATTTCAAATGCCCTTCAACAATCTTTCGCAGCCATCTTACAAGCCATTCTCATGCTCAGTATTTCTGTGGTCATGATGTTTGTCTTGAACTTTCAAATGGCCCTGATCGCATCATCCATCATTCCACTGAGCTTACTGGCATCACGCATCATCATTGGAAAATCACAAGTCATGTTTAAGAAAACACAAGATTCTTTGGCTGTTTTAAATGCGGTAGTTCAAGAGAAATTTACCGGTTTCAATGAAATTAAACTGTATAACTACCAAGAAGAGGCAGCCACTGATTTTGAAAAAGCCGCCAGTGACTTAAGTGAATATGGGTTTAAAGCCAGCTTTCTTTCAGGTTTAATGGGACCTACTGTGGCACTTTTAACCTATAGTGCCATTGCTGCTATTATCTTCTTGGGTGCACGAAACGTCATCTTAGGCACCTTAACTGTTGGAGCCCTTCAAGCCTTCATTCGTTATATCTGGCAAGTCAACCAACCTTTAAATCAAATGACACAACTTTCAAGTGCTATTCAAGCAAGTTTTGCGGCGATGGACCGTGTGTTTGATTTTCTTGATGAAACTGAGGAACCAAAATTAGAACATGAACCCAAAGTCATTGAAAACTATCAAGGGGCTGTATCTTTTAAAGATGTATCCTTTGGTTATAGTAATACTCCTGTTTTAAAAGATTTAAATGT
>CAYSBB010000081.1:0-5433 GCA_964429205.1 uncultured Erysipelothrix sp. | reverse complement strand
CTTTCTCAAGCGGAAATTTATTATAACACAGACTCTCACTTCTGGCTAGTGTAAATCCAGATTTCTTTTAAATTATGCGTTTATAATTATTTATTCTCTTATATATAATATAGAAAGAGAAATTAAAGAAAAAAAGCCTTGATATTTCAAAGCTTTCTTTTTGATCCTAGACAGTTTCTACAAAGAAATCGTTATGTTCCATAAATAACGACACCAAGTCATCACGCGTCAATTGTTTTTTGTCGGTACCCTTCGCGTCAAAAATGATCTTTCCATTATGAAACATGATAAGACGTGTTCCATAATCAAGCGCATGCTGCAAATTGTGCGTAACCATCATGGTTGTAATCTCACGATTTTCAACCATCTTTTCAGTTAAGCGCATGATGATTTCACTGCTCTTAGGATCCAGCGCTGCCGTATGTTCATCTAGAAGGAGAACTTTTGGCTCATTCATTAAAGCCATCAATAACGAAAGCGCTTGTCTTTGACCCCCAGATAATTGGCCCACTTTTGAATCCAATTTATCTTCCAGTCCTAAGTCTAACTCTTTTAATAGTTCTTTAAAATATGTCACTTTATCAGTACGAATTCCCCGCTTGAAATTCATCAATCGACCTTTATCATAAGCCATCGATAAATTCTCTAATATTGTCAAGGAAGGAGAGGTCCCCGAAACGGGATCTTGATACACTCGGGAAATTTCTTTAAAGCGTTCATGAATCTTTCTTTTATGGATGTTATTACCTTCAAAGAAAATACTGCCTGTATCAGGTTCTATTTGTCCACAAAGTACATTAAAAAGGGTTGATTTACCACTTCCATTAGATCCAATGATGGTCACAAATTCACCTTCATCGACCTCCAAATTTAAATGGTTATAAAGATTAAGTTCAGCATCTGTATTTCTATTAAATGTCTTGCTGATATTATGAAATCTTAACATGTTTATCCCCCTTCTTATCTTTGAAATTAATGGTAATGGATGCATTGTTTAAAACAATTGCAACTAAGAAAATTAAGACTGTCACAATCTTCATGTATTGTGGATCCATACCCATTTTAATTGCAAGTGCTACAATCAAACGATAAACAACTGCACCCACAATGGCTTGTGTTGTCAATTTGGCTTTTGAATTCCCCAGTAAAAGAAGTCCCAACATGACCGATGACAATCCCATAACAATCATTCCAACACCTAAGGAAACATCATAGTATCTTCCAACTGAGGCTGCAACACCACCACTGAGCGCCACAAAACCATTTGAAATTGCCAAACCAATAATTTTAACGCGTCCAACATCGTGTCCTAAAACTGTAACCAAACCTTCATTATCACCCGTTACTTTAAGAAGGTAACCAAGTTTAGTAGACAAGATCCAGTCAACAATGAGTTTAATCACAAATAATATAATTAACAGCAAAATCAAACGGTAGTACTTCACAATAAAATCTGGTGCATTCAAACCAGTTAACCACTCTGTATCAAAAAGTGTTTTTTCTTTAAGAAGTGGTAAGTTAGAGCGACCCGATGCTATCATCAGGTTAATCGAATAAAGCCCCGTCATGACCAGGATCCCACTCAGTAAACTGCTGATTTTCAACTTAACGTGTAAAAGTCCTGTGATACTTCCTGCAATAAGACCTGCCACTAAACTCGCCGCAAGTCCAACCCAAGGAGAACCGCCATTAATAATAATGACGGCACTCACCACAGCACCAAGAGGATAGGTTCCTTCAACACTAAGATCCGATACCCCAATAATACGATATGTCAACAAGACCCCTATGGATAAAATACCATAGAGTGCGCCTTGTTCCAGTACGTTGATTAAAAATTTTATCATACTACTTCAACGTTGCCCTTTCTAAAACAGATTCAGGAATTTCTAATTCCAAGAACTCTGCAACAGATTCACTGACCAATAACTCAGTCACACCACCAATCACAACTGGAATATCTCCAGGCTTGACATCTTCAAACAGAATATCTTTGACTTGTTTTGCGGCAGCTTCACCCAGTTTAACGTAACTGATTGAGTCTGATGCTAAAATACCATGTTCAAACTGTCCAGCTTCAGCCATAAATACTGGTGTTTTTGTTTCATTAGCGATACCCACAACTTGTGAAGTTGCACTTGCGACAGTATTGTCAGTAATAATGTAGAGTGCATCAACTTTTGAAACCAGTGTCTCAGTTGCAAGTGCGATGTCTTCAGTACCACCAATTCCTTGTGTTACAAGATCTAAACCATGCTTCGAGATCATTGATTCGATTAATTTAATTTGATGTAAACTGTTATCTTCACCTGTGTTATATAAAACTCCAATCTTTTGTGCATTTGGCAAGAATTCTTTTATCAATGCAAGCTGTTGATTAACAGGCACCATATCACTCACACCTGTAACATGTCCAGCTGGTTTATCATTTGAATCCACAAGACCTGCACTTTCTGCGTCGGTTACCGCATTAAATACTACTGGAATATTTTCAGAATCTGTACCAGCCATCGCAGCTTGTGCAGCAGGTGTTGCGATTGCATAAATTAAATCCACACCATCATTCACAAATTGATCTACCATCATATTTGCGTTGGATGCATCATCATTTGCATTCTTAACCACAATTTCAATCTCATCTTTTACACCCAAGTCTTCAAGACCCGCTTCAAGACCTATCAATGCATCATTAAGTGCAGGATGCTCTACCCAAAGTAAAACACCAATTTTTTTCTTAGAATTTTCTTTCTGTCCAGAACTTGAACAGCCACTCAGCAGCACCAGTGCCACCACCATAATCATCAATACCTTTTTCATAATACCTCTCCTTTTCATGAAAATAAAAAAAGCTAGCGGGAAATCCACATAGCTTTAAAGGAAAAATATTTATCTTTTAGGAAGCTTGCGGATTTTACCATGTTAAAATAGTTAACATCCACAAGGAACATTAACTTATTTGCGATAGTAAAAGTAGTAGAAACTTCCCTCAACGGGTAGAGATAGCATTAAGTTTTTCATATGTATCCCACCTTTCCCTTATACAATAGCACCCTTATTTTAGAATTGCAACAATTATTTTCAATATCTTTCAATTACTTTCATTTTCTTACATTTCTAATGTCTATCGCAACTTTCAATTTTCAAAGAACAGATCAGTCTAATAAGTATTCTAAATAATCTTCAGGTATCTCAATCCCAAAAGACTCAGCCACAGATTGAGAGATTTGTGGTGTTGTCTTATTTGCGCTCTCAATGGGTAGTGTACTGGGCTTTATTGCATCAAATAAAATTTTCTCTGCCAGCACGCCTGCTTGTTTACCCAACTCTAAATAAGAAATAGAATTTGAAGCCAAAACACCTTGTTCAAATTGACCATCTTCTGATGCATAAGTAACCTTGCCATTTCTTGTGGCTTCATCCACAATCACACCGGTATTTCCAACAATCAAACCATCAGTAATTAAATAAAATGCATCCACTTGTTCAGATAATTGACTGGCACTGATACTCAAATCAGCCACTTCCATAGCACCTTTTTCAATCACTTCAAAACCATTTTGTGAACCCACTTCTTTAACACGTTCTGTTTGATAGACACCATTTGGATCACCTGTTTTAAATAAGACACCTACTTTTTTCACTGAAGGTGTTAAATCCTTCATCAGATCAAACTGCGCTTGTAAAGGGGCAATATCACTGACACCCGTCACATATTCTAAATCTGTAAGACCTGCTGATAAAGGGTCACTTACAGCCGCAAAGACCACCGGAATCTCACCATCGCTGGCCGCTACGGCAGCTTGAGCAGATTGGGTTGTGATTGCAACGATTAAATCAACTTCATCATCCACAAATTGTGTCGCAATGCCCACAACATTTGCGGCGTCTCCTTGTGCACTTTTAACAGATAAATTCACTTTATCTCCTAAGACTTCTTCAAGTCCATCTAGTGTATCATTGAGTGACGCAAAATCACCAAACTGAATGACACCAACTTGAAATCCTTTTTGAGTGTCATTTTTTGAACACCCCATTAATAACAAAACGATACTTAAACTTAATAATAACTTACGCATATGTCATGCCTCCTTTGAAAAACAAAAAAATCCGCGTGATGCGGATTTCATTTAAAATATGAATATGAACTGCAACAACCAGAAAAAGGTTATCGCATTTGACTAGATAACCTAAGATTTAATTTCGGTTGTTGCTCCATCGTCTAAAGTTCATGAGTATCATATCTCCTTGAAAAAAATATACCATATACTGAAACTCTTTACAATAGATTTATGTAAAAAGTTGTAAAAAGAGCCTTAAGGCTCTTTATATTAATCTAATCTATTTAAAATGTCATCACTCAATGTAATGTTTAACTTCTCAGCAACATCTTTGTTTAAGTAAAGAACTGTTTCAGCAACTGTTTTAACCGCTACATCTTGTACTGCAGTACCATTTACTAAGATATCATGAACCACAACACCTGCTAAATGACCCAAGTTATTGTAGTCAATTGAATCTGTCGCAAGGATGCCTTGATCAAGTTGACCTGCTTCTGCAGCGAATACTGGAATGTTTGCATCGTTGGCAACACCCACAACCTGCGCTGTTGCATTCACAATCATGTTGTCTGTAATGTTATAAATTGCGTCAACTTTTGAGGCTACCTGAATGGCTGCTGCCTCAATTTGATCCGCATTTGAAACACCTTGTTCAACAATAGTTAAACCAATCTTACTTGCTTCTTCTTTCGCAATCGCAAGTTGTACGAGTGAGTTAGCTTCACTTGTATTGTAAAGAATACCAACGTTTTTAGCTTCAGGTAGAATATCTTTAATCAGTTGTAATTGAATATCAATCGGTGCTACATCACTCACACCTGTTGCATGTGTATTGGGTTTATCCATACTTTCAACAAGTCCTGCATCAACTGGGTCAGTCACTGCGTTAAATACAACTGGAATCTCTGCAGCTTCTGCTGTTGCGTAGGCCGCTTGTGCTGAAGGCGTTGCGATTGCATAAATTAAATCCACTTCTTCATCGACAAGCTGTTGTGCCATAAGGTTATTGTTTGCCATTTCTCCACCTGCGTTTTTAACCACAAGCTTATAACCATCACTACCAATGAGTGAATCTAGTTCATCTTTTAAGCCATCTAATGTTTCTTGAAGAGACGGGTGATCCATAAATTGAAGCACACCAATTGTATAAACCTTATCATCACTAGATTTTGTGCCACATCCAACCAACACCAATAATACCAATAATATTCCAATAATCTTTTTCATTTTCAAATCCTCCTTATATCAATCTTGTTTGTAAAATAAAAAAAGCTGCATCCGTGCAGCCCTTAGTAGAAATTGATTCATTAAGCCACACGTTCTTTAACCAAACACAAAAGGTTAATTTCCACGTGGGCATTAACCTAGTTTATGT
>CAYSBB010000080.1:2073-5470 GCA_964429205.1 uncultured Erysipelothrix sp. | reverse complement strand
ATGAAACTGTATATGGAAGTTCATAAAAAAATCAACAATATCTACCGAAGTTTTGTTGATGATGAAAATATAGCTGTCTACTCTGTAGATGAAACATTTCTAGATGTGACTGACTCTCTAACTTATTTCAAATGTGATACAGCTTTTGAATTGGCTCGAATGATCCAAACTAAAGTCTTTAATGAAACAGGAATATACACAACAGTAGGTATTGGTGATAATCCCCTACTTGCAAAGCTTGCTCTAGATAATGAATCAAAGTATAACAAAAACATGAAAGCCGAATGGCGTTATAAGGACGTTCCAACAAAACTTTGGAAAATTCCAAAACTTACTGATTTTTGGGGTATTGGAAGTAGAACAGAGAAACGTCTTAATGCACTTAACATTTACTCCGTTGAAGATTTAGCGCACGCTAATTATTACCAACTGAAAAAAGAGATGGGTGTTATTGGAGCACAGCTTTATGCACATGCACGAGGCATTGATCGAACGTTCCTAGGTGAGACCTACACACCAAAATCTAAATCTATTGGAAACTCTCAAGTTCTTAACCGTGATTATGATAAACGAGAAGAAATTGAAATCGTCATCAATGAGATGGCTGATCAAGTTGCTACACGACTTAGAAGAGAAAAAGTAAGAACTACTTCTGTCAGTTTATGGATTGGTTATTCATTAAGTTATATTGATGAAGATGGCAAAAGAGGATTTAGCAAACAAATTAAATTAGATGCAACCCACAGTAGTAAAGAAATCAGTGAAGCGCTCTTAGAAATCTTCGACCAATATTACCATGGACAAGTTATTCGTAACATTGGTGTTACCTGTTCAAAACTTATCCACAATGCAGAACGACAAATCAATCTTTTTGAAGACGTTGAAGACACCATCAAGGATGATAAATTTGATAAAGTTGTTGATACCATAAGAGAAAAGCATGGCTTTACTAAACTTGTTTATGCAAGTAGTCTTATGAAGGGTGGTCGTGCTATTGAGCGTAGTTCTCTTGTTGGTGGACATGCAGGCGGGCTAAGTGGTTTAGAGGGTAAAGATGATGAAAAGAAATAGAACAAAGAAAGAGTTTGTTAATTATAATGATTATATTGATAGACCCTTTGGTTTAAAATGGGGTACTGCATTTGCACTAGCAGAACTAACAGACTCTATTACAGCTAATAAAACAAGTGCTACTAAAATCATAAAAGAGCTTCCTTTAATGTCACGAGTAGAAATTGATAATGTCCTTCAAGAAGCTTTCTTGAAGTCAAAGAAAGTTAAAATTCAGTTGAATATACGAAATCAATTCGGTAACCTTCTTGAAAGTGTTGTTGGTAAATTTGAAGGATTTGCTGATGAGACCACATTATATTTAGATACTACCGATGTTCTTTGGGAAGACATTAGAAATATAAAAATTAACAAATAAATTTTATTTACAGTAAAAAGAGTGGGAAACCACTCTTTAAATTTAGAAAGGACGGTCTGATGTATTTATACCCTAATAATTTAAAAGCCAAACCAAAATTATGGTTATGGCAACTGAAAGAACTCGTCATTATAGGTATTTCAACCTTAATTGCAGTTCTTTTTTACTCTCAATTCAACAATATTTATCCTCTAGTAGGATCAGCAGTTTATGCACTACTCTCACTAAGGCTAGATGACATGAGTGTATTGGATTTTATAATTCACTCATGTCATTTTTTTATATTCTCAAGTCAAACTTACACTTGGTCAAATGAAAGGAGTTTAAATGACAACACAAGAAAATAAAAATTATGTTAAAGGTTATGTATATAATTATAAAAATACTTACGATAAGGTTGTAATGTTTGAAGATACGCCTGAAAACATTGCATCATTTATTGTTCAACACATGTATAATCAATGTGTTATCACTGATCTTGGTGATAACTTTATTGTTTCTTCAATGGTTGGTGGATTTATAGATAGATGTCCTAATCAAGAATATCTTATCAATGAATTACATCCAGCAATTATCCCTTTACAACTAGGCGAAAAAGAACTGCCTGAAATTGAATATGTTAAAGACGAATTTGATTTTGAAATGGAGCTTTAATAATGTTCAAAAAGAAAAAATTATCTACAAGAAAATTACTCAATCTAAATATGATAGAAGATAATAATCTTGTTGGGTATAATCATCATACGATGTTCTATTATCAAATTGCTCCCTATAATCTTTCAGTACTATCGGAAGAAAACATACATGCCAAGATATTTGGCATGATGAACATCATCAAAAATTATGGCGAACTTGAAATACTAGTCCTTAATAATAGAGAAAATTATGGACTTAATAAAGAGTTTCTAAAACACAGAATGAGTGTAGAAGAAACAGTACCCATTAAAAATCTTCTTCAAAAAGACTTAGAATACATTGATAAGATCCAAGTACAGACCGCAACTGCTCGGTCTTTTTTAATTGCTTTACGCTTTAGAGGTGAAATTGACCGTTCTATTCACAATACATTATCTAGTATTGAAAAGTCATTTATGCAACATGGCTTTGTGATTAACAAGCTATCTAAAGAAGAACTCAAAACACTTCTTGCTGTTTACTTTGAACAAAACGTAACCTCTACAAACTTTGAAGATAAAGATGGAACAAGATGGCTAAAAAAGAAAAACATTGATCCAGAACTAATTCAAACTCAAAGTTTTCTCAATACAGTATCACCAGGAGTCGCAAAATTCTTTATTGATTACTTTATCTTAGGTAACACTTATAGATCGGTATGGGCAATAAGACAATATCCAACACAAACTGAAGAACAAGCACTACTTCGTCATTTAGGTGATAAAGAAAATGTTACTTTAAGAATCTATGCACGTGTGGTAACACCTTTAGAAGAAAGAAAAATAATTACCAATGCTTCGAATAAAAGTAAGATGAGTACTGTCTCATCAACTCAACTTCAGGAAACTGTTCAATCTCAAGCTGACTTATTAGACTTGAATCAACTGATAGCGGATATGCATCGTTCCAAAGAACCATTGGTGCATACTGCAGTTTTTATTGAAATGATGGCTAACACTCATGAAGATTTAAAACTCATTGAATCTAATGTCTTTGCTGAATTATCGCGCTCTAAAATCAATGTGGACAAATTACTCTTAAGACAGAAGGAAGGATTACTAGCAGTTTCACCTTCTGGATATAATCCATTTAAAGATGAATTTGAAAGAGTGATGCCTGCTAAATCCGTCGCTAATCTATTTCCCTTTAACTACTCTGGTAAAACTGATGACAAAGGGTTTAGTCTAGGACAAGATGTTAATGGCACTAACATCATCGTAGATTTTGATAAAAGAACTGAAGATAAAACCAATTCAAATATTATTATCTTAGGAAACTCTGGCCAAGGAAAAT
>CAYSBB010000080.1:0-1973 GCA_964429205.1 uncultured Erysipelothrix sp. | reverse complement strand
GAAGATAAAACCAATTCAAATATTATTATCTTAGGAAACTCTGGCCAAGGAAAATCATACTTACTAAAACTGATTAATATTAATCTTGTTGAATCAGGTAAAAATGTTATCATTTTAGATCCTGAAAGTGAATACGATACTCTCACTCAAGAACTAAATGGTGATTATATTGATTTAACCAGTGGTCAATATATCATCAATGTTTTAGAACCCAAGCTATGGAATGATGATGTCACACTTGAAGATAGATATGATGATTTTGCACCTGATGCATTTAAAACAACCAATGCTTTATCTCAACATATTTCATTTTTAAAAGACTTCTTCAAATCTTATAAAGACATGGATGATGCTCATATTGATACCATTGAAATCATGTTGAAGAAACTCTATGACTCATATGGTATTAACGATGAGACCAATCTTCAAGAACTAAATCCAACTGACTTCCCTACTTTAGAAGATTTATATGAAATGATTGATGTTGAATTTAAAAATTACGATGCATCACAAAAACATCTATATTCTGAAGGAATACTTCGTGAGATTCTCCTTTCACTTTACTCGATTTGTAAAGGATCTGAGTCAAAGTACTTTAATGGTCATACCAATATTAAGCATGGTGCATTGGTAACATTTGGTGTTAAAGGTTTACTTAATTCCAATGAGAACT
The DNA here is from genome assembly GCA_964429205.1 of uncultured Erysipelothrix sp. Classification (GTDB taxonomy): domain Bacteria; phylum Bacillota_I; class Bacilli_A; order Erysipelotrichales; family Erysipelotrichaceae; genus Erysipelothrix. The sequence goes on along the minus strand of CAYSBB010000080.1, from coordinate 1,300 downwards.
TAAAGAATGCCCTACTTTTTAATGTATTATCCTATATGTCTAATGAGCTATTAACAAAAGGAAATACAGTTGGATCACTCGATGAGTTCTATCTATTTCTTACAAACTTAACTGCAGTTGAGTATATTAGAAACTTTATGAAACGTGTTCGTAAGAAAGATAGCTCCATTATTATTGCATCACAAAACCTTGAAGACTTTAACATTCCTAAAATTAAAGAATATACCAAACCACTCTTCTCTATTCCATCGCATCAATTCTTGTTTAATGCAGGTGCTGTCGATAAGCAGTTTTATATCGATACACTCCAACTTGAAGAGTCTGAGTTTAACCTTATCCGTTATCCACAACGTGGTGTATGTTTATATAAATGTGGTAATGAACGTTACCACTTAAAAGTCATTGCACCCAAACATAAAGAAGCGCTTTTTGGAACTGGTGGCGGTCGATGATAAGTAAAGCCGTTAAAGTTTTTATAACTCTAATTAGAACTGATGAAGGAAAAAAATTATTAAAAAACATAACCATCTTTTTATTATCACCTTTAATTATTTTAATGTTACTAATCGTGACCTTTCAAGATGCTTCGGCAAAACACAACAACAAAGTTATTGATGTACTCTTTAATGATGCAGAATTAACCCAAGACACCCCAGATGAATTCAAATCACTGATAAAGAAAATTACTTTAGTATTTGATGTCATCGACAAAAAAATAGAAAGCTTTGAAAATGTAGAAGGAAAACTTGATAACACTTTTGTGAAATCAATCTTATTTCAAAGCTTTTTAATTGATGAAAAAGTGCTAGAGAACATCAACACCGATGCCTACCTAGCTCTTTTTTATACCCTTGAAGAAAAGGAGGTGGAAATAGAAACTGATGATGAAGCATCACCACCAATGGTTGAAACAAAAACAATTATTAAACCAATCCAAGATACAGATCTACTTTTAATTAAAGCAAGTAACCACTTAGGAGTAGATTTAAAACCACACAAAGAATCACTTTATGAACTCTACTATGTCGCTCTCATTGGAAACAAAAATGGTTTTGAAGATACAAAACCCCTATCAATTATCCTTGAAGAAGCTTACATAGAATCTGAAAAGAAAGAGTATGTAGGTGGTTCTTTTGGTTCACCTTTTAATGGTGAGTGGCAAGACTTTGTAACATCTGAATTTGGTCCAAGAACACCCATTACACTTCCTGATGGCAGTGTCACTGGTAACTATCACTACGGTATAGATCTTGGTCTCTCGTTTGGTACACCCCTTTTATCCGTCAACAAAGGCGAAGTC
>CAYSBB010000079.1:0-5553 GCA_964429205.1 uncultured Erysipelothrix sp. | reverse complement strand
GTTAATAAGATAAAAACACAAACCATCATAAAGAGTTTAAAAATAACAGGATGAGAAATACCCATCAGTCTCAATGTCTCAATTTCATCTTTAAATTCACCAATAAAATAAGGCATGATGGTGCCGATATTAGAAGATGATACAATAAAAATAAGAAAGCTAAACCCTAATAAAATAGACTCCACCGAAGTAATTAAAGATATAAACAAATCATTGACGGAGAAATCTTCAATACGATATTCATAATTAAGATTTGTTAGTGACACGTTGATCAACTCCAAAACGTCATCAATTAAATCTGTTGTTTGTAAGGTGATAAAATTATCATAAGTTTCTTCTTCTATCTCTAGTTGATATTTTTCTGGAATTAATAGATCTACTGGTTTGATATGCGTTTCTATCTTATCTAAAAGTATGGCGTCCAGTTGATAAAAATCATCAAGTTTCCATTGGTGTCTTTCTAAAGTTTCAGGATGAATGCTGAAATAGGGAAGATGTGTTGTTTCATATGAGAGCGTTGTGGATTTATTTTGAGATAGATTTAAAAGTGTGATTTCTTTATTTTGAACAGTCTCAAGTATTTGTGTATCAATGAATGTATTTTGAATCAGTTGTATTTCCTCTTGTTTAATCAGTTCAAAAGGCAGGGATGTTTCTAAGTGTTGGCTATTTTTAAGATATGGCATCAATACATATCTTCCAGCGTAGTTTTGAGTAATTTTAGTTTTAATGATATTGGTACTAAAGTGAATGAAAAAAACTAAGAGGCTTCCTAAAGTAATGATAATAAAGAGTCTTTGGACGCGTTTTCCTTCTGATTTTAAGATGTAGTAAAGATAAATAAAGTAATCTTTAAGTAACATAAACACTTCCGCCTTTTACATGAAAATGGCGATCAGATTTTTTAGCGATTCTTAAATCATGAGTCGCAATGATTAAAGTAATGTCTAAAGAGTGAAATAGCATCATGATGGCTTTGGCATTTTTATCATCCAGTGATCCTGTTGGTTCATCCGCAATCAAAATTTTGGGTTCACAAAGAATCGCACGCGCAATCGCAATACGTTGTTTTTGGCCACCGCTGATTTCATTGGGATAACGACTTAAGATATCATGATTTAAATGAACCTTCTTTAAAGCTTGTTTTATCAAACCATTTCGTTTGTTAAAGGGAACGTTTTTGGCGATAAGAGCTAACTCTAAGTTTCTTTTAATTGTATATCTTGTGATTAGGTTATAGTCTTGAAACACCATGCCAACAACACTTGATCGAAAAGAATCCACGTCTTTGATAGCGTCTTGTTTTATTGTTCTATCTAAATAATAATAAGTTCCACTAAAGTGAGGATCAATAAATCCTAAGATTCTTAATAAGGTAGATTTTCCAGCACCACTTTCTCCACCAATGGTGATGAATTCATTTTCATAAATGGTAAGAGAGATGTTATCTAGAATCTTTTTGTCTGATTTTTTATATGTTTTGGATACTTCGTGTAGCCTGATGATCTCATTCATAACTATATAAGACATCTCCCTCTTTAAGGCCTTTTATGATGTAATATCCATTCTTTAAGGGGTCAAATGTCACTTCTACAACAACTTCGGTGGCGTCGGTTTGTGCTAAGAAGGTTTCATCTTTTTCAATGATAAATCGGGCATCCACAAACATACGTGGTACAGAGGGGCTGATAATGAGTGTTTGGTTGATATAACTATCAAATTCAAAGGGTTCAAATGTTAGGTGGTAAGCATCTTCTTTAAACATGACATCATACTGTTTCACTGTTTGAATCTTTTCTCTATTCAAGTTATATATATCGAAACTTATAATTTCTTTGATCAAGCGATATTCATGTTCATTTAAACTCAGTGAAAATACCAAGACATCAGATTGTATGGTGATGGTATCATTTTCCACAACTGCAATCCCTGAGAAATCAGCCTTAATAGATTCAGTTGTTTGAATCAAACCTTTATCAAAGTGAATGATCTTTATCTCATCTTGTATATTTTCTATTTGAAGTTTCATTTCTTCTTTTAGTATGGGATCTTCAAGTTTAGCGAGTTTGTCTTTCTTTTGACTGAGCTTCGTTTGGAGTTGATTGAGTTGAAAATCAAGGCGTTTGATTTCATTTTGTGATGCGCCATCAACAAAGGTGATTAAGACATCACCTTGTTTAATTTTTTGAGCATGTTCTACTTTAACATGTGTTTGTGTGTCATTTGTGTAGTGGATGGTTTGTGTTTTTTCTGGGATCATATTGCCAGTATAAGAAAGCCTTTCATCCACAAGGACGATGCTTTCTTTTTCTTTTTGTGTACATCCACTGATGAAAAGAAGGCCCAGTACAAGACTTAACTTTAAAAATCTTAAACGAAGTTTCTTATTAAATCGCTTGAAAAAGATCACAGCCCATATGCCATACCAAAGTATGAAGAGTATTTGGTAGTGTTTAAAGTAAGGAACAGTGATATTTCTAAGGTTTAAAACATATTCAATCCCTAAATATATAAGATAGAATGATAGACCACTTAAGATGACTTGAGAAAAAATAAAGCGAGAAATTAAGTCATCATATAAAATAGATTGATTGAAGAATTTAAATTGAATCATTTTATCAAGTTCCGCAAATAAACAGTAAATAAAACACAAGATCATGATGATGACCATCACCACATCTTGAATTAAAAATAACATGAGTCCACAAAGATAAAGAATCATGAAGCATTGTTGGTAGAGGGTGAATCTGTTTTTCTGATTGAGAAAGCCTAAGTTAAAATTTTCTGATTTTAAATGCCAAATCATATAACGGTTTTTAGATGTTTCTAGCAGTGTCTTTGTTTCTGTGAGACTGGATTCCAAATTTGCGATCATGATAAATAGTGCAAGCGTGATAAATTGTGGCAGTAAGATTGCTTTTAGATTGCTTAAAAAGAAAGTTACCCCAAAGACCAAGGGGATTAAAATCTTAAAGATATTAAACGCTTGTTCGTAGATAAAATACTGTGGTTTTTCAGGTGTCATTTTAGAAAATAAAAACAAACACATGATAAAAAAGAAAAAGAGTAGACTATGAAGTGATGATACGATGGCCAGTATGGGTAATAGACATAAGACTAGTAGCTGTTTCATATGATGTGTATAAAAAATAATAAAGGGAAGACATAAAAGATAAAGACTGTATGCATAAATGACAGGGTTTTGTGAACCTAAGAAAAGTGTTACACCCATAAAGATACATAGTGGAATCCACTGCATTTTATAAAATCTAAGTACGGAGTAAACATTCGCTTTAAAAGGTGATTTGATGAGGAGTTTTTTTGTGGTGGAAAGCGTGAGTAAATATATTTGAAAGGGTTCAAATAAAAATGAGATCATCATAAAGTACTGTAATAAAAGTGACATGTTCCACCTCCTGATATTCAGCCATAAAATTCAATTATTGAAGCCATAAAAAGTAAAATGACACCCAGTGATAAGTTTTTGATTTTGAAAGATTGTTTAAAGTTCATTGTGACAACAGGGATACAGAGTGCAAACAGTTCTAATGGAAGGTGTTTTAAGTTGATGATGGTTTGAAAAAAAGAAAGATGTACTATCGCAAGACCAATACTTGAAAATGTAATCATAAATGCAATCGCAAAATGAATGATACCCCATATTGGAATACAAAATAGTAAGTACACTTTGAAGTTATGTTTAAAGATTATTAGGAAGTGATGAGGAATTTCTTGATTGAAATGTTGGCTTAAGTCTTTTCCCCACACAAAATATAACGTGATGCAGATGATAAACAAGCCACAGAGCATCGTGATGATAAAAAGATACAGCGCTTTTCTCATAAGAAACCAAGTAGTAGATTGACTAGGGGATATGCACTCAAGTAAATCCATTGTTTTTTTGAATATTCTTTATTCAATAAATGGTGGATGGCCACAAATAAAATTGAAAATAAAAGATTGTTTAAAAAGGGAAGTTTGGAAGTAATCATAATTGGAAGAATGAGTGTGATCACTTTAATGAGGCATGAGATAAACAGGTAAATGTTTGCGTTTTGTATTAAAGATAAGTTAATTTTCGCAAAATGATAGACATACTTTATAATGACAATACTAAGTGCTGTTCCCATAAACTCTAGAAAGAGTCCCAGTAGTATAAAGAAAGATCTGTGAGATAAAAAGAAACTCATTTCTTCAAAATCTAAAAGTGGTCCAAGTAATGCATCCAGTTGGTATGTTTTGGGAATGCTCAGTAAAATACTGAGAATGATTAAAATGATGAAGATGATGGTATGATTTTTTGATTGACGCATGTGACCTCCTGAATACTTGGGATAAGATGGTAAAGATAATCAATAATATGATGGTTGTGTTCTGTGATCATGAGTGTTTTGCCCAAATGGTTTAGTTCCTTTAGGCGTGCACAAACAATGATAAGTGTGTGGGTATCAAGGCCTGTCATGATTTCATCTAAGAAATAACAATTAATATTGGGGATAAATAAAGGCAAGAGCTCCAGTTTCTTTTTGGTGCCTTTTGAAAGGGAGGCTACTTTTTGATTGAAAAGGACTGTTTCATCAAATTGTAGATGATTGAGGATATCATATAGCTTTGATATTTTCACTTTATAGAAGTGGGCCGTTGCGAATAGGACATCACGTACACTTTCGTGATCATTAAAAAATGGTGCATCTGGGATATAACAAATTTTATCGCGTTCAAATTGTGATATACGCGTGCCTTTAGATACTTTATTAAAGCCTAAAAGTGATTCCATAAAGATTGTCTTTCCAGAACCGTTTTTACCTTTTAGATGAATAAAAACACCTTTTTCAAGTGTAAAATTTACAGATTTTAAGATTTCTTTTTTGCCAATGGATATATGGCATTCGTGCATTTCTAATTTCATAGTTTTAACATGGTGAAAGTTGCATCATAAGATGCAACATTTCTAAAAACTGACAGCCGCAGCCTTACCAATTCTTTTTGTGAGGGTCTTTAACATCAGAAGTCCAAATGAAATGGATGCGCCGCAAGTCAAGATTAATCCAATCACTTTTGCGGTACCCAATCCCATAAAGACTGCGTCAACAATTTTAGTTGCAGAATATGAACCCACACCAAGCATGGCAGTGACACTTGGAAGTGTACGGAGCGTTAAGGTCAAGTAATGTACCAAGTTGATTCACCTCTTTTCGTTGTTACTAATAAATAGAATTTAAGTGCTGTGAATCCTAAATGTTTTACAAAATTGGTGGGTTAAGATAGAATAAGAAGAGTCAAGGAGGAACTATGAGGATAAAATTAATCGCAAGCGATATTGATGGTACACTCATCAATACTGACCATAATGTAAGCGAAAAAACCAAAGAAGTCATACACCGATTGAGAGATGAGGGCATCCATTTTGTTTTGGCTACAGGTCGTGCATTTGATAGTACACATCGCATTGCCCAACAATTAGAGCTCGAACAAGAAGATATTGGCATGATTTGTTTAAATGGTATGCATACCTATAATCCAATCACAAAAGAGAAACGCGTCCATGATGGC